>NZ_BBMY01000161.1 GCF_000759775.1 Escherichia albertii NBRC 107761 = DSM 17582 | reverse complement strand
CACCAAGTAAACAGAAGCTGACGGGGGTATCCCCGTCATTATCTTCTCAATATCAAAACATACCGGCAGAAGTAGACAGATGCTGGCGTGGGGAAAATCCCCGTAGCTCTACTCCCTTCGTTAACTTGCTCAATCATCTTTATGAATTTAATTTTTACCGATCCATTTAACTACTGTTTAGTTATTGTCACATAGGATTCTGCCGTTTTTGACAACACTGGGATAATAAGATGAAAAAAATGTTGTTCTCTGCCGCTCTGGCAATGCTTATAACAGGATGTGCTCAACAGACATTTACTGTTGGAAACAAACCTACAGCGGTAACGCCAAAAGCAACCATCACACATCATTTCTTCGTTTCAGGAATTGGACAAGAGAAAACTGTTGATGCGGCAAAAATTTGCGGCGGCGCAGAAAATGTCGTTAAAACAGAAACCCAGCAAACATTCATGAATGGTCTGCTCGGGTTTATCACCTTTGGCATTTATACACCGCTGGAAGCTCGGGTATATTGTTCGCAATAAAAGAATGTGTTGCCCATCAATATGGGCAACACATTCTGTCGGTTAATCTGTCCATCTTTGCTTCTGCAAACAGGCTTCACGCCTCATATCCCAACGAGTCATCAACCTTTTCTAACCGTTTGTTTAAATTTTGCCAGGCCCAACATCAGGTTACCGGAGTTCCTGTCCGCTCTTTTTCCCCAGCCCCCCAGAATTGTATCAGCGAAGTACAAAGCCCCTGTAGATGCCTTTAATTTGAGCAACATAAAAATGTGAAGAAAATGCTGTAATGAAATGTCGATAAGACTTACCACAAAATGCGGTTAATTATTTAGTTTAAACCTCTTTTACTTATTAGTAAGATACACACAGCTTTCAAAAAGCTGGGAAATTCAACAACTCTTGGAAAATTTTGGACCTTGTCCCGCGGCTCCAATCCGACAGCCGCGCTTCTTTTCACTATCGAATCCATCGCCAACTGACAAGCCCTGTCTCCAACGTATTTCGCGTCTGTATTCTTTTTTACTTTTTTCATCTGCACATTTATCGTACAGCACGGAGTGGATATCACGCGTATAAAAAACACTCAGACACAAATTTTAAAACCCGATAGATAACCAACAAATAATTTCTGTCGTTATTTTTATCATATTAAAATTATGCTAAAAAACTATAACAAGAGCATAAATACCTGTAATTAATATATCCGTGCTAGCGATCCCCCCCGTCTAAAAAATAGGCTTATATAACAGAAAGAGAAAATTATGAGCAAAAAATGGAGATCAAATTCACAATTTAAATCACCAGATAAAACCTGGTTCTTGAAATACCCATATTGATTAGATGAATATTGGCATGCAGTGGCACCATTTAAAAAAAATAGTTCAAAAAAAGGACTCACAATGAAAAAACTAACAGTGGCAATTTCTGCTGTAGCTGCATCAATTCTGATGGCGATGTCTGCACAGGCAGCAGAGATTTATAACAAAGATAGCAACAAACTGGATCTATACGGGAAAGTTAATGCCAAGCATTACTTCTCCTCTAACGATGCAGATGATGGCGACACAACTTATGCTCGTCTGGGTTTCAAAGGCGAAACTCAAATCAACGACCAATTGACTGGTTTTGGTCAGTGGGAATATGAATTCAAGGGCAATCGCGCTGAATCGCAAGGTTCTTCCAAAGATAAAACACGTCTTGCATTCGCAGGTCTGAAATTCGGCGATTACGGTTCTATCGATTATGGCCGTAACTACGGTGTGGCTTACGATATCGGTGCGTGGACTGACGTGCTGCCTGAATTCGGTGGTGACACCTGGACTCAAACTGACGTTTTCATGACTCAGCGTGCAACTGGTGTTGCAACTTATCGTAACAACGACTTCTTTGGTCTGGTTGATGGTCTGAATTTTGCTGCACAGTACCAGGGTAAGAATGATCGTAATGGTGCAGATAACTACACCAAAGGTAACGGCGATGGCTTCGGTTTCTCTGCAACTTATGAATACGAAGGCTTTGGCGTTGGTGCAGCTTATGCAAAATCCGATCGTACTGACACGCAAGTCAACGCAGGAAAACTTCTCCCTGAAGTATTTGCTTCCGGCAAAAATGCAGAAGTTTGGGCTGCTGGTCTGAAATATGATGCAAACAACGTTTATCTGGCGACGACCTATTCTGAAACTCAGAACATGACCGTTTTTGCAGATCGCTTTGTTGCTAATAAAGCACAAAACTTCGAAGCGGTTGCACAATATCAGTTCGACTTCGGCCTGCGCCCGTCTGTTGCTTACCTGCAATCTAAGGGTAAAGATCTTGGAGTATGGGGCGATCAAGACTTAGTCAAATATGTTGATGTCGGAGCTACCTATTACTTCAACAAAAACATGTCCACTTTTGTTGATTACAAAATCAATCTGCTCGATGAAAACAACTTCACTAAAGCACTCGGTGTAAGCACTGACGACATCGTAGCTGTAGGTATGGTATACCAGTTCTAATCTGGTTACTAAAAGATATGTTGTGGGAGGTCTAACCTCCCCAACATATGAGTGGCTCCCTTAAGCCACTTTCTTAAGAAGCATTATCTTGCTTCTAACTACATAAACCTTCTGTTATATATTACCTTTTATTTTAGGGGGCGTTTCTACGCCCCATTTTTGATTCTGCTGCCAATATATCCAGCAGAAGAATTGTGTTTATTCGTCCAAAACATAAAAGCCATCCTGATAGCATAATAATCCACTAATAAAAAATAGCAGATACGAACCATTGTAAAACGAATGAATCATGGTGGCCCCAAACTTCATTACGATATCAATGGGGCATATTTTTGCCCGGAGGGTTCATAACATCTACAGAAAAGAGAGGCCGGACAGCAATGATAATCAACAGGCAATTTCGAAGGCAAATTTCAGTTCTGATGTCCGACGATGCCCCATACACAAAACGATTAACCAGTCATCGCTTTTGTTTCAGGCGCTCACCGCGCCCAGTCAGGCTTATTTAAGATATGGTCCTGCCAGTCAATCACTTCCGACTCTTTCACCGCGATATGACGCACTGAAATGCGTTCGCCATGCATGGCTGCTTTTGAACCGGTAAGTAATGGATGCCACGCGGGTAAATCTTTCCCCTCTGCCAGCAAACGATAAGCACAGGTCATCGGCAGCCATTCAAACGTAGGGAGATTTTCACGGGTTAATTTAATGCAATCCGGCTCGAATTCGAAACGACGTGCGTAATTCCGGCATTGACAAGTTTTTATATTAAGCTGACGACAGGCGACATTAGTGAAGTAAATTTCGTCAGTGTCTTCATCCATTAATTTATGCAGGCAGCACTGACCGCAACCATCACATAACGATTCCCATTCCGCATCGCTCATTTCATCCAGGGTCTTACTTTGCCAGAAAGGTACATCGCTCATCAGGTGCTCCGCCATTACGTTAAAACGCACCTTATAACCAGTCTGGCACCTCGATGCAAGTTTTGCCGCCCCTTTCCGGCGGCAAAAAGTATTACAAAACGCGAGTTGTCACAGAATGCCCATCGAAAGTGACCGTCAGTTCATCACCGCTCTGTAAAGGGCCGACGCCGTCAGGCGTGCCTGTTAGTACAACGTCCCCGGCCTTGAGGGTAAAGAACTTACTCATATAAGCAATCAGCGGCACGATTTTGTGGATCATGTCCGCCGTTGTGCCTTGTTGACGAACTATCCCGTTCACGCTAAGGCCCAGCGACGTGTTTTGTGGGTCGCCCGTAAACTCAGCGGCGGGAATAAACCCAGAAAGTGGGCAAGAGTTGTCAAATCCTTTTGCCTTTTCCCTTGGCTGCCCAGCTTTCTTCATTTTGCCCTGAATATCACGCAATGTCAGATCAAGCGCCACGCCGTAACCGGCAATGGCTTTACACACATGCTCTTCCGTGGCCTGGCGAAGCGTCGCACCAATCAACACAGCCAGTTCGACTTCATGATGAACTGCACCGAAATCAGATGGGATCGCCAACGGTTGGCGCAAATCACACAGCGCAGTTTCCGGTTTAATGAATAACACGGGTTCTTCGGGCACTTCACTGCCCATTTCCTTGATATGTCTGGCATAGTTACTACCTACACATATCACTTTACTCACTGGATAATCCAGCAGCGCGCCTTGCCAGTTGTGATGCTGATACATAACGCTTCCCTCACCTTATCGTAGATATTACGCCTCATACCGACAAATATAATGCCGCCGCCGGAGTCCGGTTATTTGTCAGTATTGTCTATATTGTGTCCCATAACGGAAAGATGCTGCTTAAGCAAATCTTCGGGCGGGGGCGGTAACTGAAGATAATAGCCTTGCTCAGTTAATGCCTGTTTGACTTTCTCAATATCGGCATTCACCAGTTTCTTCCGTCCATCCAACGGCAGAATCATCACTAATTGGGGCTGACCAAAACCTTTCATCAGTTCTTCTGGAACACGTGAAAAATCGTCTTTTTTTTCGACATATAAATAGGTTTGGTCGCGTTTGCTGCTTCGATAGATCACACAAAACATAATTTTACTCTGAATAAATGGGGGGGTGACTTGCCTCAATATAATCCAGACTATAACATGCCTTATCGTCTTCGGAATATCATCGCGCGCTGGCGATGATAAATAGCTAATTGAGTAAGGCCAGGATGTCAAACACGCCAATCGAGCTTAAAGGTAGTAGCTTCACCTTATCTGTGGTTCATCTGCATGAGGCAGAACCTAAGGTTATTCATCAGGCGCTGGAAGACAAAATCGCTCAGGCTCCCGCATTTTTAAAGCATGCTCCCATCGTACTCAACGTCAGTGCTCTTGAGGAAAAAGTAAACTGGTCAGCTATGCATAAGGCTGTCTCAGCAACGGGCTTACGGATCATTGGCGTCAGTGGCTGCAAAGATGCACAACTGAAAGCAGAAATCGAAAAAATGGGGCTGCCAATCCTGACTGAAGGAAAGGAGAAAGCACCGCGCCCTACCCCTCAGGCATCAACGCAAAACACAACTCCGATCACAAAAACGCGCTTAATAGACACTCCGGTGCGTTCCGGTCAACGCATTTATGCTCCACAATGTGATCTGATTGTTACAAGCCATGTGAGTGCAGGCGCAGAGCTGATCGCCGATGGTAATATTCATGTCTATGGCATGATGCGTGGTCGTGCACTGGCCGGGGCGAGTGGCGATCGGGAAGCGCAAATATTTTGTACGAACCTGATGGCAGAACTGGTGTCTATCGCAGGTGAATACTGGCTGAGTGATAAAATCCCAGCAGAATTTTATGGCAAAGCGGCACGACTGCAATTAGTCGAAAACGCTTTGACTGTTCAATCGTTAAATTGATCCCTTTTTAACAAGGAATTTCTATGGCACGCATTATTGTTGTTACTTCGGGCAAAGGGGGAGTTGGCAAGACAACCTCCAGCGCGGCCATCGCCACTGGTTTGGCCCAGAAGGGAAAGAAAACTGTCGTGATAGATTTTGATATCGGCTTGCGTAACCTCGACCTGATTATGGGTTGTGAGCGTCGGGTCGTTTACGATTTCGTCAACGTCATCCAGGGCGATGCAACGCTAAATCAGGCGCTAATTAAAGATAAGCGTACTGATAATCTCTACATTCTTCCGGCATCGCAAACACGCGATAAAGATGCCCTTACTCGCGAAGGCGTCGCTAAAGTTCTTGATGATCTGAAAGCGATGGATTTTGAATTTATCGTTTGTGACTCCCCGGCGGGTATTGAAACCGGTGCGTTAATGGCGCTCTATTTTGCTGACGAGGCTATTATTACCACCAACCCGGAAGTCTCTTCCGTCCGCGACTCCGACCGTATTTTAGGCATTCTGGCGTCGAAATCACGCCGTGCTGAAAACGGTGAAGAGCCGATTAAAGAGCATCTGCTGTTGACGCGCTACAATCCAGGCCGCGTGAGCAGAGGAGACATGCTGAGCATGGAGGATGTGCTGGAGATCCTGCGCATCAAACTCGTCGGCGTGATCCCGGAAGATCAATCAGTATTGCGCGCCTCTAACCAGGGTGAACCGGTAATTCTCGACATCAACGCCGACGCGGGTAAAGCCTATGCAGATACCGTAGAGCGTCTGTTGGGAGAAGAACGTCCTTTCCGCTTCGTTGAAGAAGAAAAGAAAGGCTTCCTCAAACGCTTGTTCGGAGGATAAGTCATGGCATTACTCGATTTCTTTCTCTCGCGAAAAAAGAATACGGCCAACATTGCCAAAGAACGGCTACAAATTATTGTCGCTGAACGCCGTCGTAGCGATGCGGAGCCACACTATCTTCCGCAGTTGCGCAAAGATATTCTTGAGGTCATTTGTAAATACGTACAAATTGATCCCGAGATGGTGACGGTGCAACTTGAGCAAAAAGATGGCGATATTTCTATTCTTGAGCTTAATGTGACCTTGCCGGAAGCAGAAGAACTGAAATAAACGCGCTATAAAATGAGACTCATAAAAAAGGCAGAATAACTTCTGCCTTTTTTATTTTTATATTCTTTTGATTATCAAATGTTATTAATCATATTAAATTATATTTTTCTGTCATCATCCTCCCCTCTTTGTATCAATTGATGCTCTTCCCGACTCCTGAACAAAACAGAGCATTTAGGGTAGCCTGAGTAATTAACCTTATGGTGAAAGTGGACATTCTGCGTAATGATATACCTGCAATTTCATTATTCATTGTTCTCCCATAGGATGAGGTTTCCCGCCGTAACTGGCGGTTTTTTTTAGCTTCTCTTTCCCGGACGTTGTACCTTACGTGAAATAAACAAGAACTGCGCCGAAGCGCAGTTCTATTACGAGAGGGGATTATCAGAACGACCAGCTCATCCCTGCTACCGCGTTCCACGGAGACTCTACACCTGCACCATTGCCATAACTTATCCCTAAATGGCCACTTAGTGTATTACTGAATGAGGCTTTAATGCCCGCCTGATACACTCCGCGTTTGCCCGACAAATCATTGACAAAATCACCGTCATTATTCACTTTCACCCGGTTATCATCGATAAACTCTTTGCGGGCTGCCGCCTTCAACCACGGTTCGACTTCCACGCCATTCCTCAGGCGCATGGTATAACTCAACGTAGCCCCCAGTTCGCGATATACACTGCGGGAGTCACCCGGTTTCGCCTCCATGCCATTAGACAATCGATATTCTGGGTTATCAGCCGTGAGTCCACTCAACGACACATACGGCGTCAGGTTCCAGTTACCATCAGTGAACCGAATCCCGGTTTCAACATGCCCCCCGAATCCATTGCTGTTAAAACTACCGTTGACTGACTCGCCACCACTCATCCGCCCCGCTACCGTACTCTCAAAGCGGTTCAGCTTCACAATGCTGTCCAGATAAAAACCACTTTCATGTTCCCAGGCGGCATACCCGCCCAGAGCATAACTGTCCACATTGCCATGGCCACCACGATCATAAGCGACTTTCGAATGCGAATACCCCACAAAGACACCCAGCGTCGCCACGCCTTCGGTTATCGCATAGCGGTTGTCCATGCCCAACGTCATACCAGTTAACGTTTGCTCAAATCCAGCACCAGCATCCGTCGTAACATTATTACGGGTGGTGTAGGTGGTTCCCCATACATTGTTGCTATATCCCGTCGCCCTCATCAGATTCAGCCTTTCACGAACACTATCCAGTTCGGCATCAAATACCAACGGTAGCGTGGCCGCCATGTTCAATACCGCTGCTGTTGAAGGCGTGATACGTTTCTCATGGGGTACCGGAGTTGGATCAGGTTTCGGATCCGGGTCTGGGTCTGGCTTCGGATCGGGATTGAGATCGCTAGTCAGGCTCCAGTTATGGTTGCCATCACTTTTGAGTGCATATTCATAGGTCCCGAGGTCGACTAATCCCCCGGTATTCCCCAACGTAAAAGCAGCATCTCCGCCCCCAGTCGTCACCAGCATCAGCGGATCACCCGTTTTTGGACTTACCCCTGTATTAGCCACAAAAACATTAAAATTCCCTGTGGCATCGCCAGTCACTTTTAGTTGGTCGCTTCGCAAACTGGCAACGTCGGTATGCATATAGAAATTACCACTGCCAGACAGTTCATTGGTAGTCAGGGTATTGTATATATCTTCCGTTCCTGACTGGCTGGCAGCCGCCTGTGACAAATAGATATCGCCATCACTCAACAACAGGCTGTTGAGGGTATAAGCGCAATTACTGGAACCACTGCAGGCTTTATCGCTGTTGAGCCATGCACTTCCCCGACGACTAACACTCAAATCGGCGGCTGACGTGTTTGCACCATAGCCCATTGTCAAATGCGCCTGATCCGAGACCTGAATCGCTCCTGCAAGAGTTACTGGCGTCACCTCATCCTGTGGACTCATGATGACCAGGCTCCCCTTCGCCCCACTGACGGTCGCTCCCGTCAGACTTCCTGCATAGACCGTAGCTAAACCGCCTACAATATCCAAATCTTCTGCCCGGGCCAGAGACTCAAACGTTATCGTTTCCCCGTCCTGTGAACGACCGAGAGCATAGCGACCTCCTGTAGTAACGGCGGTTCCGCGGTCATTGCCCAGGGATTGCATTATCCCTCCGTCGCCAACGGTGGTGTCAATAGCTTCTGTCGCGGCTAAAACAGACAAACTACCGCCATTTTCCAGCAAAAGGTTGTCTGCCATCCCTGCGGAAATATGGAAATCACCGTATTCATTGCGACCAATAATATTGATGGTCTTATCTGTGCTCGTTTTCAGCGCTGCACCGCTGCTTTGCTCCACATTTGTCGCCGTGCTATTGGCTTTCACCTCCAGCATAGCGCCACTCTTAATTATGGAACTGTCTGCCACTCCGTGAGCAGATACCGTCTGTATTCCCCCGGCGTTAACAAGAGTTCCATGTGCCGTACCTTCAACGGTTTGCGTGCCGCCATTAACGATGGCGTCAGTCGCCGTGCCGCCTGAAGAAACAGTTTGTATCCCTCCCATATTGACATGCGTCCCATCCGCCATACCTTCAACGGTCTGCACACCGCCATTGAGCGTCGTACCAGTAGCGGTCGCATTTGTCTTAACTGTCTCCGTGCCACCAATTCCGACCAAAGTGTCAGCCGATGATGTCCCGGATTCAACAGTTAATTTGCCCCCATTCTCCAGTACAATATGATCTGCTTTCCCGCCAGAAATACTAAAATGAATATCATCATTCCAGAGACCATCAATTTGCTTAGCATCCGTAGTAGCAATTAATACACTGTTGGTATTCTGTTTTATTCCTGTAGCAGAACCGCCTGCCTGAATTTCTACTATACCGTCCTCAAATATCGTTGAGTCTGTTGCAACTCCACCGCTGTAAACGATTTGCGCACCACTATGAATCTCAGTGTTGTAGGCTATACCATTTTGCTCAATTTTTTGTGAGCCGCCTGATATATAGGTATTACTGGAGTTTCCACCTTTAACAATTTGCATACCTCCAGTATCAATCGTGGTAGTACGAGCATACCCACCTGTATTAATCGTTTGTGTTCCGCCTGATATTTTGGTATCTACGGCCGGTAATGACTCCAACTTATTGATAGTGTTTTATGTTCAGATAATGCCC
>NZ_BBMY01000162.1 GCF_000759775.1 Escherichia albertii NBRC 107761 = DSM 17582 | reverse complement strand
CCCGAAGCAGTTGGTGTTGCCAACAGTTAATAAAACAAAAACGCAGAAGGCGTACCTTCTGCGTTACAGGTTACTGATAAAATGCAATTTATTGCGCCGGATACACTGTTAACGCCTCATTTGCGCAGGACTGATTAGCGTAGTGCATCAGGCAATGTTGCATTTGCCATCAGTGATTATGCGGCGAGATTTTTCGCCACGAACGCCCAGTTCACCAGCGCCCAGAAGTGTTCCAGGTAGCCAGGGCGAGCATTGCGATAATCGATGTAATAAGCGTGTTCCCAGACATCAACGGTCAGCAGCGGAGTTGCATCGGTGGTCAGCGGAGTTCCGGCGTTAGAGGTAGAAACGATAGCCAGTTTGCCGTCGCTATTTTTCACCAGCCAGGTCCAGCCGGAGCCGAAGTTTTTGATGGCAGCATCAGTAAACTGTGCTTTGAAATCGGCAAAGCTGCCAAAAGACGCGGCGATAGCGTCAGCCAGTTCACCTGTCGGTTCGCCACCCGCGTTTGGCGCCAGGCAGTTCCAGTAGAAAGTGTGGTTCCAGACCTGGGCAGCGTTGTTAAATACGCCACCTTCAGAGCTACGAATAATCTCTTCCAGTGATTTACCTTCAAACGCGGTGCCTTTGATCAGGTTGTTCAGATTAGTGACGTAAGTCTGATGATGTTTGCCGTAGTGATACTCGATGGTTTCCGCAGAAATGTGCGGTGCCAGAGCGTCTTTAGCATATGGTAGTGCAGGTAATTCGAATGACATTGCTACTCTCCTTTATTATTAATTGGTATACGCACAATAGCCTTATTGTGAGTACGGATAGGGTAGCAAATTAAAAGGTGAGACAAAAGATGAACTTACCCTGTTGCCGTAACAACAGGGTAAAGTTTTAGCGAAGTGTTTTGGGGGTCATTACCCGACGAGCGCCAACATAGTGGCGCTGCCAGTAATCTTCGCTTAAAGAAGTGATTTGGATTTCCTGGCCACTGCGCGGAGACTGAATAAACTTGCCATTGCCGACATACACGCCTACGTGATCGGCGGTGCCACGGCCCTGGGTGCGGAAGAAGACCAGATCACAGTTTTTCAGTTCACTGCGATCGATTGGTGCCGCGTCGCGCAGGTGATACATTTCATTGGCGGTGCGCGGAATGCGGATCTTCACCAGATCTTTATAGGCGTAATAAACCAGTCCACTGCAATCAAAACCGGTACGTGGCGAGCTGCCGCCCCAACGATACGGCTTGCCAATTTGCTGCATCAGTTTATTCATTGCCACTTTTGTGGCTTTTTGTACTTTTGCTTTGTGCGCGTCGGCAATGGTTCCAGGTATGGCATTTTTGACTTTCACACAATGCGATTTATAACCCTTACGTTTGGTGCACTTTTCCGTAAAGCTGGCTGACGCCGTTTTATTGACAACGTGTTTGCTGCGAGTTTTGGCGTTTTTAGAAGCGGTAACGGAGGATTTTTTAACGGAAGAAGCGGTTTTGCTTTTGGTCGTACTTTTACTGGCGGCTTTTTTGGCTGTTTTCTGGCTGGCTTTATTGCTTTTCCTGGTGGTTGCCGTGCTTTTCTTTTTGTCTGCTTTTTTGGTGATATGAGTGGTGGCAGAGCTCTCCCTGGCTTGCTTGGAAGCATGGGCCATAGGCGTAAAAGGCAGGGTGGTAAAAAGTAAAGCACAGAGCGTGATCGAAATACGGTTTATCCGCGCCACTGAGCGTCCCTCTGTTAAGGCAGGTCTATCATGCCTGCGTCTGATTTACAAAACCCGATGATTCTAATGCATAGAGGAAGAGAAAGTTAATAGCTTTTATTGTTAAAAAATACGTTTCGTCGGCGAGCGCAAAAAAAGCAGCAGCGAAAGCTAAAAATGGTCACAAATACGTCAGTTTGCAGCGTGTCAGAATAGAAATGGATATTTGGAATGCAACTTATATGGCGAAGGGATAAAATAGCAAAAGCGTGATGAAAATGTTATTTTCCGTTGCCGCACTGACCCGCTACAATGTCAGATTACTGCCGTCAAGAAGTTTGAGGAAGCAAGACAATGAGCACCACTATCGAAAAAATTCAACGCCAGATTGCTGAAAACCCGATCCTGCTATACATGAAAGGTTCACCGAAACTGCCAAGCTGTGGTTTCTCTGCCCAGGCAGTCCTGGCGCTTGCCGCATGTGGCGAACGTTTTGCCTATGTTGATATCCTGCAGAACCCGGATATTCGTGCGGAACTGCCGAAATACGCAAACTGGCCGACTTTCCCGCAGCTGTGGGTTGACGGCGAGTTGGTAGGCGGCTGTGATATCGTGATCGAAATGTATCAGCGTGGCGAGCTGCAGCAGTTGATCAAAGAAACTGCCGCTAAATATAAGTCTGAAGAACCGGACGCTGAATAATCAGCCCCGCAATACTGACGGATGTGAAATCAACATCCGTCAGAGCCTTCCTATCCCCAGTCCAGCCCCTGTGGCGAGCTGGAAAATCCCGCTCCCCGCAACAACGTAAATATTGGTGTTTGCCGCACCGGTTGATCATTCACTTCTGTCAGTGTAAAGCGCAATCGTGGTTCGCGTCTCAGCGCGGTTGCCAGCGCCTGAAAAACGTCAGGCGGTAGTAATTCATCTTTTTCCTGCCAGACCAACATTTTCTTACCGCCTTGCGCCAGATAGAGCACCAGCTTGCCGCCGTAAATGACCACCAGCGCACCGGCCCGACGCGTTGGAACCAGCGTCGCCGGATGTGCAGGCCAGGGCAGCAGATTTCCCCACACATTCGCAGGATCGTTGGCAGAGAGCGCCACTGGTGTGTATTGTTGCGGCTGTGTGGCAGATGTGACCAAATCGCGCAGACGGTCAGCAAATTGTGCGCCCCCCAGACCGTCGACAAATCGACCGCGCATAATCCGCCCGGAATCTTCCATACTGCGGCAAAGCGTCTGCATTGATGGAAAACCGCCAGGAATATTTTCGGAAATCACCGCTTGACAGCTGATGATGCCATAGCGGTCGAGCATATTTTCCGTTAGTGCCAACATCCGTTCGGTGTCGTTCAGTGCCGCCACCTGCAATAATGACCAACGCCCGGCCAGTTTCGGTGCGTTGTAAGAAACCAGCGGCGCCACTGGCAAGGCCGCTGGGGCACAACCAGAGCGGCCCCGGCGTAATCGACCACCGCGACGTGCCGAAGAGCGGACGTTTGAACCGCTGCGAGTAAGCGCGCGCAAAGGCGCCCAGATATCGCTGGTTATCATCCCTTGCCAGACTAAATCCCACAGTGCTTCTTGTAACGCTGAAGCATCGACTTGTTGACCGCACTCTTCACGCACCCGCTGACCGATTTGCTGGGCAAACCAGGCGCCGCCGCCAGCCAGCACGGCGATAATCGCTTGCTGAATGGTTGAACGTGTTGAGTCATCGCTTTTTATAACAGTAAGCGATTCTGCAGCATATTCTTGCAAATGCAGCGCTACCAGACCGTCATCGTCGCCTAATTTTTTTTGCCCGGACCAGATAACCGCACCGGTCGCCAATAGTTCATCGAGCATCTCGGGCGAATAATCGCGCACGCGGGCGGGCAGGATCTGACTTTCCCACAGCGAGGCGGGTAAACCGATGCCGGCAAGTTGTTCGATAACTCGCATGACGCCGTCCACACCTTCATAAACGCCCACTGATGCTGAGGTAAAAAGCGCCGGACTCCCATCGGTGGCGGGAAGTACGCCCTGACGTTCCAGCAATAAACGTGCATAGACGATGGTCGAAACCGGGCGTGTGGCTTCTCTGGCGGCCTGCAGCGAACGTAAACGCAGACGACGAAAAACGTCATCGCTTACCCAGACGTCTTGTTGCAGATTCATCGCCAATCCCTGTTCACGTAATTGATGGAGTTGCTCTTCGACAACAGTAATGCCGAGACCAGTTTGACGGGCAAGCTGTTCAGTCGTCACAAGGGTATGGTGCTGGAGATAGCGTAAGAAGAGATCGCGAAGCGGGTGGCTGACACGGTGCTGGTAGATTTCCGGCAATGATGTCGGTAATTTTACGCCGAGGGCGTCTCGTAACCTGGCGGCATCATCCATGCAGGCCAGACACTCCTGACCAGCAATCATCGCCGGGAAGATTCTTTTTGCCGTGAGAAGATTTTCCAGATACGTCTCAATTTCTTCACGGCTGCCCGTATGTCGTTGCATCAGGTCATCAACGGTCATTGGCCCCAGCTCGCGCAGCAGGTCGAACAGACCTTCTTCTCCTTTCGCTTTTCTGTCGGGAACTCGCCGTTGCAACTCTTCTTCAACTTGACGAATCACCAGAGGATCAAGCAATTCACCAGGATCGACTTGCCCGAGTAAATTGCGCAACAACTCACTGTCCAGAGACAGCACCGATGCCCGTCTTTCTGCCAGTGGGATATCACCCTGGTACATAAACTCCGCAACGTAACCGAACAACAGGTTAGCGGCAAAAGGCGAGGGTGTGGAGGTTGTCACATCAGAGATTTGAATTTCGCCGCCGTTCAGGCGACGCATTAGACGCTCCAGCGCGGGAAGATCATAAACATCCTGCAGGCACTCGCGCAGGGTTTCCAGAATGATCGGGAAATCGGGATATCCCCGGGCAATTTCCAGCAACTGGCTGGCGCGTAGTCGTTGTTGCCAGAGCGGGGTGCGATGCCCCGGAGTGCGACCTGGCATCAGCAATGCCCGGGCGGCGCATTCACGAAAGCGGGCGGCGAAAAGGGCTGAGCTGCCCACTGCTTCGCGGACAATTTGCAGTAGTTTTTCCGATTCAAACAGGAAAATAGCGGCGTCAGGTAGTTTGCCATCGGTGTCAGGAATACGAGCAACAATGCCGTCATCACTGGCGACGACAGAGGCGTCTGCGCCCCACAGTGCATGTATCCGCCCGGCAATTGCTAATGCCCACGGTTCATGCACTCTGCGGCCATAAGGCGAGTGCAAAATAATCCGCCAGTCGCCAATTTCATCACGACAGCGTTCGAGGACCAGATGGCGGCTTCCTGGGACAATCTCCGTAGCATTGCGCTGTTCGTTAATTAGTCCCTGAATATTGGCGCGCGTATTTTCTTCCGCCAGCCACGGAGGAATATTTCCGGCAAAGAATTCGTTATTCGCCAACTGATGGAGAAAATCGCCGATCATCTCCCCCAATTCCGCAGGACGGCCGTTACCCTCGCCACGCCAGAAAGGAAGTCTGGCAGAACGACCTGGCGCAGGGGTAACGATCACCTGGTCTCGGGTGATTTGCTGGATCCGTCATGAGGTCGCGCCCAGAGTGATAATGTCATTCACCCGTGATTCATACACCATCTCTTCGTCCAGTTCGCCGACACGCCGCGAGCCGCTCTGTTCTTCGCCTTCCGGTAATAGCACGTTGTACATGCCACGATCAGGTATCGTGCCGCCGCTGGTCACTGCCAGTAGTTGTGCGCCGGGTCGCGCGGTTAATATTCCGGTTTCCCGGTTCCAGACAAGTTTTGGTCGGAAAGCGGAAAAGTCACCGGATGGGTAGCGACCGCAGAGCATATCCAGCGTGGCGTCAAAAATACGCCGTGGCAAATCTTTCCACGGTGCAGCGCGGCGGACGCGGGCGTACCACTCATCAACGTGTAAGGCATCCATCGCAGTGGCGGCAACGGTTTGCTGCGCCAACACGTCGAGAGGATTATGCGGCGGAGTCAGATTCTCCAGTTTGCCAGCAAACATACACTCCACAATGACTGCAGAATCGATTAAATCGCGCCGGGTACGGGGGAAAAACAGTCCCTTAGAAACGCCACCAACCTGATGCCCGGCGCGCCCAATACGCTGTAAACCACTGGCAACAGAAAGCGGCGTTGCCACCTGAATAACCAAATCTACCGCGCCCATGTCAATCCCCAGCTCGAGGCTGGAGGTTGCGACCACGCAGCGCAATTCACCCGATTTTAGCGCCTGCTCTGTTATGGCGCGTTGTTCCTTAGAGACGGAACCGTGATGTGAACGGGCAATAAAAACATCGCTGCTTTGGACGCGGTTAGAGGTTACGCCAGTGGTCGACTCGAAATGGGCCGCATCAGCGGCGATAGCCGGGGAGCGCTGTAATCGTGCGGCGTAAAGCTCATTCAGCCGAGCCGTCAGTTTTTCTGCCAGTCCGCGGGAATTAGTAAAGACAATGGTCGAGCGATGGCGCAAAACTTCATCAAGGATGCCGGTTTCAATATATGGCCAGATGGAGCCTTCTCTGCCTGCGTGGCTGTCTTCGCCAGTGCCTCTGGCGACCGATGAGACATCATCCATATTGGCGACCGGTACGACGATGCGGATCTGCGGATGCCTTGCTGCTGGAGGATTGACTACCGTAACCGGGCGGTCGCCGCCGAGAAACTCCGCGACGTCGTTAGCTGAACGTACCGTGGCAGAAAGACCAATTCGCTGTGCTGATATATTAAGTAATGCGTCAAGTCGTTCCAGACTCAATGCCAGATGTGCGCCGCGTTTACTTCCCGCCACGGCATGGACTTCATCAATAATTACCGTTTCGACGCCGCGTAGCGTTTCGCGAGCGCGGGAGGTCAGCATCAGATAGAGGGATTCTGGCGTAGTGATCAAAATATCCGGGGGATTGCGGGTTAGTTTGCTGCGTTCCTGTGCGGGAGTATCGCCAGTTCTGATACCCACACGGATATTCACTTCCGGTTCTCCGCGCCGACGTCGCTCATCAGCGATGCCTTGTAATGGGATCTGTAAATTGCGCTGAACATCGGTACCTAAGGCCTTAATTGGCGAAATGTAGAGGATACGCGAGGTTTTATGCTGGTGTGCTTCACTGGCGGTGTCTCCGCCTTCGCGGAAAAGTCGATCAAGGGCGTAGAGAAAAGCCGCCAGCGTTTTCCCGGAGCCAGTCGGCGCAATTACCAGCGCATGTTCGCCTCTCGCCGCTACATTCCAGGTCTGTGACTGGACGGTGGTCGGTTGCCTGAATGCACGGAGAAACCAGTTGTGGGTTGCCGATGAAAAAAGGTCCGGCAGGGATGATGTGGGATTTGGGTTATCTGCCATTGGCGCTATTCCCCGTGAGTATCATACATGATGCGTGGAATAGCCTCACTATAGATGCCTGAATCATGGCATGTCATCAGGCATCGACTCGATTACACCTCTTCGGCGACAGGCAGCGGCCAGCCTCCCAGACGTTTCCAGCGATTGACGATTTCACAAAACAGCACGGCAGTGCGTTCGGTATCGTACAGTGCGGAGTGCGCCTGGTTGCTGTCAAACTCCATACCTGCGGTCTGGCAAGCTTTTGACAACACCGTCTGCCCAAGCGCCAGGCCAGCCAGCGCCGCGGTATCGAAAGTGGCGAAAGGGTGGAATGGATTACGTTTCAGTGAGGCGCGTTCTGCGGCGGCCATCATAAAGCTGTGGTCGAAATTAGCATTGTGCGCCACCATAATGGCACGGTTACAGCCGCTCGCTTTAATGCCTTTACGTACAACTTTGAAAATTTCATGCAGCGCCTCGTATTCACTGACCGCGCCACGCTCTGGATCGTTCGGGTCAATGCCGTTAAAGGCGAGGGCTTCCGGCTGCAAATTAGCGCCGACAAACGGTTCGACGTGGAAATGTAATGTGGTGTCCGGCATCAGCCAGCCTTGTTCATCCATTTTCAGGGTGATGGCGGCAATCTCGAGCAGCGCATCGGTTTTGGCATTGAACCCGGCTGTTTCAACATCAATCACAACAGGATAAAAACCACGAAAACGGTCGCACAGACCGGTAAGTTGAGCGTTATCGGACATCAGATTCTCTTAATACGGAAAAATTGCAGCGCGCATTATGACAAATATTATTTGCCGATGCAGTAAGATGCGGGCGTGATGAGTGCACGCCCGACAGGAGATTAGTTGCCCAGACCGCGACCAGCGTCTTTCTCTTCGATCAATTCAATTTTGTAACCGTCAGGATCTTCCACAAACGCGATAACCGTAGTACCGCCTTTTACCGGACCAGCTTCACGGGTAACGTTACCGCCGTTCTGACGAATTTTTTCGCACGCTTCGGCGGCGTTATCGACGCTAAGCGCAATATGACCATAAGCGGTGCCGAGTTCGTATTTATCGACGCCCCAGTTGTAGGTCAATTCAATGACCGCCTCTTCGGTTTCCGGGCCGTAGCCAACAAACGCCAGTGAGTATTTGTATTCCGGGTTTTCGCTGGTACGCAGTAATTTCATGCCCAGCACGTTGGTATAAAAATCGATGGAACGTTGCAGATCGCCAACGCGCAGCATGGTATGAAGAAGACGCATCTTTATATCCTCAAAATGGCTAACAGATTCAAAAAGTTGTTTTAGTATAGCGGCGGCTTTGCGCCGCTCGCAATGTTGGATTACAGCGTGGGGTAATCGGTATAACCTTCCGCGCCGCCGCCATAGAAACTTTCAGCACGCTGTGGGTTAAGCTCGGTTTTGCGCTGCAAGCGGGCGACCAGATCCGGGTTTGCAATCCAGTCGCGACCAAACGCCACTGCATCAATTAACCCTTTGCCGATCAGTGTTTCGGCTTTTTCTACCGTGTATGCGCCTGCGCCAATAATCGGGCCGCGGAAACGGGCGCGTACTTTTTCACGGAAAGCATCGGTATACGGTTTGCCGCCAGCCCAGTCTGGTTCGGACATATGCAGATAAGCAATGCCGCGTTTCCCCAGTTCCTCAATCAGATACAGCGCATCGGCTTCTTCATTCGGACCATTATCGGTGTTCTGGAACGTACCGATTGGTGAAACACGAATACCAATGCGATCGGCGCCCCATTCTTCAATCCCGGCATCGACCACTTCCAGCACCAGACGTGCGCGATTTTCCACACTCCCGCCGTACTGATCGGTACGATGGTTTGAAGAAGGTGAAAGGAACTGATGCAGTAAATAACCGTGAGCAGAATGGAGTTCCACCAGATCAAACCCGGCTTCGCGAGCGTTAGCGATGGCCTGGCGGAAATCATTAACGATGCCAGGAATTTCTTCCAGTTCCAGTGCACGCGGCATGGACGTATCGACACGGATTGCCTGACCGTTTTCATCACGCAGAGAAGTTCGAGTGCCAGCACTAAGCGCAGACGGTGCCACTGGCGCCTGACCACCTGGCTGCAGGCTGGCGTGAGAAATGCGCCCGGTGTGCCACAGTTGCACCGCAATGTGACCGTTTTCAGCATGGACGCCAGCGGTGATTTTCTGCCATGCGGTAATTTGCTCCGGGCTATGAATGCCTGGCGCACCGGCATAGCCTTTTGCCTGGGCAGAAATTTGTGTGGCTTCACTGATAATCAAACCGGCGCTGGCGCGTTGGCGATAATATTCCGCCATCAACGGGGTAGGGATGTCACCCGGTTCAATACTGCGCAGACGCGTCAGTGGCGCCATAAAAATACGGTTTGCTGCCGTGATTGCGCCCACTTTCAGTGGGGAATACAGTTTTTCAGATGACATAAAGGCTCCCGGTCTTCTGGTGATAAAAAAAGCCTACTAAACGGCAGGCGTCGCAAGAATGGTTTGGTGATGCAGCCAACTTACTGATTTAGTGTATGATGGTGTTTTTGAGG
>NZ_BBMY01000163.1 GCF_000759775.1 Escherichia albertii NBRC 107761 = DSM 17582 | reverse complement strand
AGGGCCAGCAGGTGAGCTGGGAAACCGTGCACCGCTGGCAGTCTGAACTCAATTCAACGCTGGTTAGCGCCACGCCGGATGTGCTGCGGCAAATCAAAACGCCAGATGAGGTGGAGAAAATCCGCCTTGCCTGTGGGATTGCCGATCGCGGTGCGCAACATATTCGCCGCTTTATTCAGGCGGGGATGAGCGAATGCGAGATTGCTGCTGAGCTGGAGTGGTTTATGCGCCAGCAGGGGGCAGAAAAAGCCTCTTTTGACACCATTGTCGCCAGTGGCTGGCGCGGAGCGCTACCGCACGGTAAAGCCAGCGACAAGATTGTTGCCGCGGGCGAGTTTGTCACTCTCGATTTCGGTGCGCAGTATCAGGGCTACTGCTCCGATATGACGCGCACCTTCCTGGTGAATGGCGAAGGGGTGAGCGCCGAATCTCATCCACTGTTTGACGTGTACCAGATTGTTCTGCAAGCACAACTGGCGGCCATCTCTGCGATTCGCCCCGGTGTGCGCTGCCAGCAGGTTGACGGCACCGCGCGCCGGGTGATTACCGAGGCTGGTTTTAGCGACTATTTCGGTCACAACACCGGTCATGCCATTGGCATTGAAGTCCATGAAGAGCCGCGTTTTTCACCGCGAGACACCACGACGCTACAGCCAGGCATGCTACTGACCGTGGAGCCGGGGATTTATCTGCCAGGGCTGGGGGGCGTGCGTATTGAAGATGTCGTACTGGTTACCCCGCAAGGCGCCGAAGTGCTGTATGCCACGCCGAAAACAGTGTTGCTCACGGGAGAGGCATAATGGATTTATCGCTATTAAAAGCGTTGAGCGAGGCAGATGCGATCGCCTCCTCGGAACAGGAAGTGCGGCAGATCCTGCTGGAAGAAGCGGATCGCCTGCAAAAAGAGGTCCGTTTTGATGGTCTGGGATCGGTACTGATCCGCCTGAATGAATCGACAGGTCCGAAGGTGATGATCTGTGCGCATATGGACGAAGTGGGATTTATGGTGCGTAGCATCTCCCGCGAAGGGGCTATTGATGTGCTGCCGATTGGCAACGTACGCATGGCTGCCCGCCAGCTTCAGGCGGTGCGGATCACCACCCGTGAAGAGTGCAAAATTCCAGGTCTGCTTGATGGCGAGCGGCAGGGGAATGACGTTAGCGCTATGCGCGTGGACATTGGCGCGCGCTCGTATGACGAAGTGATGCAGGCGGGAATTCGTCCAGGCGATCGTGTTACGTTTGATACGACTTTTCAGGTTCTCCCTCACCAGCGGGTAATGGGGAAAGCTTTTGATGACCGCCTCGGTTGTTATCTGCTGGTGATGTTACTGCGTGAATTGCATGAAGCTGAACTGCCTGCGGAAGTCTGGCTGGTAGGCAGCTCCAGCGAAGAGGTTGGGCTACGTGGTGGGCAAACCGCCACCCGGGTGGTGTCGCCGGACGTCGCCATTGTGCTGGATACCGCTTGCTGGGCGAAAAACTTTGATTATGGCGCGGCTAACCATCGCCAGATTGGTAATGGCCCGATGCTGGTGTTAAGCGATAAATCGCTGATTGCGCCACCCAAACTCACCGCGTGGATTGAAACCGTGGCGGCAGAAACTGGTGTGGCGTTACAGGTGGATATGTTCAGCAATGGTGGCACGGACGGTGGGGCGGTGCACTTAACCGGTACTGGCGTTCCCACAGTGGTGATGGGGCCTGCTACCCGCCACGGACATTGCGCCGCGTCGATTGCCGATTGCCGCGACATTTTGCAAATACAGCAGCTTTTATCTGCCCTCATTCAACGTCTTACGCGTGAGACAGTTGTTCAACTGACGGACTTCAGATGATCTCCTGATTAACCCGGAGCGGTTATGTTAACGATTCAATTTCTCTGCCCTTTGCCTAACGGTCTTCATGCCCGTCCGGCGTGGGAGCTTAAAGAGCAGTGTAGCCGGTGGCAAAGCGAAGTGACCTTCATAAACCACCGCCAGAATACGAAAGCCGATGCGAAAAGCTCGCTGGCATTGATTGGCACTGGCACCTTATTTAATGACAGTTGCAGCCTGAATATTAGCGGCAGCGATGAAGAGCAGGCACGACGCGTACTGGAAGAGTACATCCAGGCGCGTTTTATCGACAGTGACAGCATACAACCGACGCAGGCAGAACTGGCGACGCACCCGCTGCCGCGTTCATTAAGCCGCCTGAATCCCGATTTGCTTTACGGCAATATACTGGCAAGCGGCGTCGGCGTGGGTACGCTGACCCTGTTACAGAGCGACAGCCTCGATAGTTATCGTGCGACTCCAGCGAGTGCACAAGATATCACCCGGCTGGAACACAGCCTGGCAACGCTTGCTGAGCAACTGAACCAACAACTGCGCGAGCGTGACGGCGAAAGCAAAACTATTTTGAGCGCCCATTTATCGCTGATTCAGGATGATGAATTTGCGGGGAATATCCGTCGCCTGATGGCGGAACAACATCAGGGGCTGGGCGCGGCGATTATCAATAATATGGAGCAGATTTGCGCCAAGCTTTCTGCCTCCGCCAGTGACTACTTGCGCGAGCGGGTCAGCGATATTCGCGATATCAGTGAGCAGTTGTTGCATATTACCTGGCCGGAGCTAAAACCGCGCAACAATCTGGTACTTGAAAACCCCACCATTCTGGTGACCGAAGATTTAACCCCAAGCCAGTTCCTGAGCCTCGAACTGAAGAATCTTGCGGGCATGATTCTGGAGAAAACCGGGCGTACCTCGCATACCCTGATTCTGGCCCGCGCCTCGGCGATCCCGGTTTTGAGTGGCCTGCCGCTGGATGCGATTGCCCGATATGCCGGGCAACCGGCGGTACTCGACGCCCAGTGCGGCGTGTTGGCTATTAACCCCAATGACGCCGTGAGCGGTTATTATCAGGTTGCGCAGACGCTGGCGGACAAACGTCAGCAGCAACAGGCGCAGGCCGCCGCGCAACTGGCCTATTCTCGTGATAATAAGCGGATTGATATTGCGGCGAATATTGGCACCGCTCTGGAAGCCCCAGGTGCGTTTGCCAACGGCGCGGAAGGCGTCGGGCTATTCCGTACCGAAATGTTGTATATGGATCGCGACAGCGCGCCGGACGAGCAGGAGCAATTTGAAGCCTACCAGCAGGTGTTATTGGCGGCAGGCGACAAACCGATTATCTTCCGCACGATGGACATCGGTGGTGATAAAAGCATTCCTTATCTGAATATTCCTCAGGAAGAGAATCCGTTCCTTGGTTACCGCGCGGTACGAATCTACCCGGAATTTACAGGCCTGTTTCGTACTCAGCTACGGGCGATTTTGCGCGCTGCCAGTTTTGGCAATGCTCAGTTGATGATCCCGATGGTTCACAGTCTCGATCAGATCTTATGGGTGAAGGATGAGATCCAAAAAACGATCGTTGAACTTAAGCGCGATGGCCTGCGTCACGCAGAGACGATCCCGCTCGGGATTATGGTTGAAGTCCCATCGGTGTGCTACATCATCGACCACTTCTGCGATGAGGTTGATTTCTTCAGTATTGGTTCCAACGATATGACGCAATATCTGTATGCAGTCGATCGTAATAACCCGCGCGTCTCATCGCTGTATAACCCGATTACGCCATCGTTCCTGCGTATGTTGCAGCAAATCGTTACTACTGCGCATCAGCGAGGAAAATGGGTAGGTATTTGCGGGGAACTCGGCGGCGAAAGCCGCTATCTGCCGTTACTACTTGGGCTGGGGCTTGATGAGCTGAGTATGAGTAGTCCACGCATTCCGGCAGTGAAAAGCCAGCTTCGCCAACTCGACAGTGAAGCGTGCCGGGAACTGGCTCGCCAGGCGTGCGAATGCCGCAGTGCGCAGGAGATTGAAGCATTACTTACCGCGTTTACGCCAGAAGAGGACGTTCGCCCATTGTTAGCGTTGGAGAATATCTTCGTTGATCAGGCTTTTCGCAATAAAGAACAGGCGATTCAGTTCCTCTGCGGCAACCTGGGCGTTAACGGGCGTACTGAGCATCCATTCGAACTGGAAGAAGATGTCTGGCAGCGGGAAGAGATTGTTACCACCGGCGTCGGTTTTGGCGTGGCGATCCCGCATACCAAATCCCAGTGGATCCGCCATTCCAGTATCAGTATTGCCCGGCTGGTAAAACCAATCGACTGGCAGTCAGAGATGGGCGATGTGGAACTGGTGATCATGCTAACGCTGGGCGCTAACGAAGGGATGAACCATGTGAAAGTCTTCTCGCAACTGGCGCGCAAACTGGTGAATAAAAACTTTCGCCAGTCGCTGTTTGCCGCGCAAGATGCGCAAAGCATCCTGACGTTACTGGAAGCAGAATTAACCTTCTGAGATTAGCCCTGAAAACGGGCGCTGTACTCTCCCGGCGTCAGGCCAAACTGACGCCGGAAAACGCGACAAAAATAGTCGCTATCAGGAAAACCGCAACGTTCTGCCACTTCATGAATCGACAGGTGGTATTTCTGCAAGATCATCCTTGCCTTCGCCATCCGTACCCAGCGAACATATTCGATAAAGCGCATCGTTCCATGCTGAGCAAACAGTTTTGACAGATGATTGGGTGTGATATTAAAAAACTGCGCCACGCTTTCACGGGTGAGTTGCTGGGAAAAATTATCCTGAACCCAGTTACAAATGCTGTGATAGAGGAAATCGCCGCGCGGTTGTGTATTACCGGGCGGCATATTCACCACGTTTCGGCAAAGATGCAGCAAACTTAACACCAGCGGCTGAATGATATTTTGCTCCAACGGTGAACGGCTGAGATGGGTGAGGGCGGTGAGCATCGCTTCGCCTTCGCCGCGTTGCAGGTTGGGAAGCTGGATCTGACGAACAGGATGCAACAGCGAGGTAGTGCGACTATCGTAAAACGATAATCCAAGCCAGGTTGGGGCAAACACCAGGCTTAGCAGCATTGCCGGTTTGCCGTTGATCGGTAAATTAGCCGCACGCGCCGGAATAAACAGCATTTCTCCTTCCACCATGCGTACCTGCTTTGCTTCCAGCGAGTTGCCGTATTCGCCGCGTAGCACAATATCCAGACGCGGAAAATCAATACATAAACTCCCGACAGGCAGTGAGGCAGGCTGGCTGGCAAACCAGACGCGCCCCAGCAGTTGCGGGTTAAGCACCAGGCCGCTGAACAGATCGGCGAAAAATTGTTGATCGGCGGGCAAGCCTGCTGCTTTCATTTGTATTCCCTGAATCAGAGATGCATTAACTGCCTGAACTCTTTTACTTTGCTGCGGCTAACTGGCACTTCAAAATCCAGATCTTTCAGCCGCAGAATGTAGGTGTTATTAAACCACGGTTCTATCTCGCGAATTTTGTTCAGATTGACACAAAACGAGCGATGACAGCGAAAAAAGTGCGATGGCGGGAGTTTGTTGCAAAACTCGGTAATATTCATTGGCATCACATAAGACTCACGCCGCGTATAGACAAACGTCATTTTTTCGTGCGCTTCAGCGTAATAAATGTCATTGATTGGCGTCACGATGATGCGTTCATCTTTCACCAGATTAATGGTGTCATTTTCACGCGTTAGCGGTGCGGTGGGCGTGTTGCTGGTTTGCTGTTGTTGCCAGGCCGCTTCCAGTTTTTGCAGCATCCCGGTGATGCGTGACTCCTGGTATGGCTTGAGAATGTAGTCAAATGCTTCCAGTTCGAACGCTTCCACCGCATGTTCTTTCCATGCGGTGATAAACACAATAAACGGTTTATGGGCGAACTGGCTGATGTTTTGCGCCAGCAGTACGCCATCCAGCGACGGAATATTGATATCCAGAAAAATGGCGTCGACGCGGTTATGTTGCAAAAACTTCAACACGTCCAGACCGTCGTCAAAGGTGCCGACAATCTCCATCTGGCTGTGCTCTTTTATCAGCCAGCTAAGTTCCTGTTGTGCCAGGAATTCGTCTTCAACAATGATGACTTTCACAATATCACTCCGGCTCAAAGCAATAACGTAGCCTGTGAGGCGACGGGGGTGCGGTGGTTAGGAATGTAAAACGCGATTTCCGTTCCCGGTTCCAGACGACGGATATGTAACCCCTCACCATACAATAACTTCACACGATGATGCACATTCAGCAGGCCGATTTTATTACCCGGCATTTCGTTCGCTTCGACCCGTTCAATGACTTTCGGATCAATGCCGTGTCCGGTATCTCTCACTGCAATCCGAACCCGATTACCGCACTCTGCAACGCTGATGGTGACAACGCCTTTCCCTTTACAGGGCTGAATACCGTGTACAATGGCATTTTCCACCAGCGGCTGAATCAACAGACTTGGAATGCAGCAATTTACCTCTTCATCAATATCGTAGATAACGGTCAGTTTGTCGCCAAAGCGGGCCTGCTCAATGGCGATATAGTCTTTAATTTGGTACAGCTCTTTTTTGATATCGATTTGCTCATCATCTTTTAATTCAATGTTATAGCGGAGATAACGCGATAAATTAAAGATGAGCTGGCGAGCGGTATCTGGATTCAGACGGATCGACGATGAGATTGCATTCAGGGCATTAAACAGAAAATGGGGATTAATTTTGCTTTGCAAGGCGCGAAGTTCTGCCTTATTTGCCATTTCACGTAATTGCTCGGCGCGAGAAACTTCCAGTTGAGTGGAGATAATTTGCGACAGGCCGACCGCCATTTCCTGTAATGACGAGGTTATCTGGTGAGCATGGCAGTAGTAAATTTTCAACGTGCCGGTCACTACGCCTTTCTCCCACAGCGGGATCACCAGCATGGAATGGATCTCCGGCGTGCGGTGGGCTTCATCATTATTTTTAATGATGATTTTTCCGTAGTTCATTGCCTGACGCGTCGTTGGGCTAATGAAATCATCGCCATTCTGGTAGTTGTGTTCCCCCACGCCGACATAGGTCAGTACATGTTCCGTATTGGTAATCGCCACTGCGTCGGCGTGAATATCATCGCGGATAATTTCACAGACTTTACGTAATGATTCGCTATTCACATGACGAAACAGCGGCAGCGTTTTATTGGCGATATCCAGCGCCAACTTAGCCTGCCGCGCGGCACTGGCTTCTTTTTCGCCCTCAACGCTTTGCACCAGCAGCACAATAAAGCCGATACAGACGCTGCCGAGGATCATCGGTATACCAATTTTGGAGACGATGTCCAGCCCCAGTGCGGTAGTCGGCGCCCAGATAATCACCAGAATCATGGTCAGCGTTTCACACAACATGCCGCCGAGAATACCGACGCACCAGCGTTGCGCTTTAGGGATTTTCAGGTTAATCCAGCCGGAAATACATCCTGCGAGAATACTGGTGATGAAGCAGGGGAGCGCCGTCACACCGCCAATATCAATTAAATAACGATGAATACCGGCGATCACGCCGGTAATGATGCCCACCCACGGGCCAAACAGGATCCCGCCAGACATTACCGCGATAATACGGACGTTAACCAGTGAACCTTCCACCGGTACGCCGGACCAGGTACTGAACAGGGCGAACAGTGAGAATATCGCGGTAACGGCGAGCAACTCTTTCGGTGAGTGTGCCGACTTGTGCAACAGTTCGCGAAACAGACGGATACGAATGAGGAAAAACAGGCAGATAAGCATTAACGCTGCCCGATCGAATACCGCCAGCAGCATGTTGAATATTTCGTGCACGGGTGACTCTGAATAAGGATTAAACCTCTATGATAGGTAACCTGAAGGCCGATGACCAGTGTGCTTCTTTTTGAGGAAAAACCACATTTTTAAAAGGGGATTGATCGCTGAATGGTGTATTAACAATACCTCTCTTGCTGATGACACGCTAAATAGTAAATTTATTGCAATTATAATGTTAATTATGTTGGTGGTGTTTTTCGTGTCGATTGTTCTTAATTTCCTGTTTTAAGAAATGTGTTCCTCTTTTTTGGCAATAAAAAATATTTTGCTAAAGCACTCGACAGACAGAATTTGTTCAGGCTATTTTCAAAACAGCCACCATCGTGGCAGCGTCGCTCGGACGGTCCGGGCGCTCACGTGAATCTGAGGAAATTATGGCTGACACTCGCCCTGAACGTCGCTTTACGCGCATTGATCGCCTCCCGCCTTACGTTTTTAACATTACCGCTGAACTGAAAATGGCTGCGCGTCGGCGCGGTGAAGATATTATCGATTTCAGTATGGGCAACCCGGACGGTGCGACTCCACCGCATATTGTCGAAAAATTATGTACTGTGGCGCAGCGACCGGACACACACGGTTACTCCACGTCACGCGGTATTCCGCGGTTACGTCGCGCGATCTCCCACTGGTATCGGGAGCGCTATGACGTTGATATCGACCCGGAATCAGAAGCTATCGTCACCATTGGCTCGAAAGAGGGACTGGCGCATCTGATGCTGGCGACGCTGGATCATGGCGACACCGTGCTGGTGCCAAATCCAAGCTATCCGATCCATATTTACGGCGCGGTGATTGCCGGGGCGCAGGTACGCTCAGTGCCGCTGGTGGAAGGTGTCGATTTCTTCAATGAACTGGAGCGTGCCATTCGTGAAAGTTATCCGAAACCGAAGATGATGATCCTCGGCTTCCCGTCAAACCCAACCGCGCAATGCGTGGAACTGGAATTCTTTGAGAAGGTTGTGGCGCTGGCGAAACGCTACGATGTGCTGGTGGTCCACGACCTGGCCTATGCCGATATCGTCTACGACGGCTGGAAAGCGCCGTCAATCATGCAGGTGCTGGGCGCGCGTGATGTGGCGGTTGAGTTTTTTACTCTGTCGAAAAGCTACAACATGGCAGGCTGGCGAATTGGTTTTATGGTTGGTAACAAGACGCTGGTCAGCGCGCTGGCGCGTATCAAAAGCTATCACGATTACGGCACCTTTACGCCATTGCAGGTAGCCGCTATTGCGGCGCTGGAAGGCGATCAGCAATGTGTGCGTGATATTGCTGAACAGTATAAGCGTCGCCGCGATGTGTTGGTAAAAGGGCTACATGAAGCAGGCTGGATGGTTGAAATGCCGAAGGCTTCGATGTACGTCTGGGCAAAAATACCAGAACCATATGCCGCAATGGGGTCGCTCGAATTTGCCAGGAAACTGCTCAATGAAGCGAAGGTGTGTGTTTCTCCAGGCATCGGTTTTGGCGACTACGGCGATACGCATGTGCGCTTTGCGCTGATTGAAAACCGTGATCGTATTCGTCAGGCCATCAGGGGCATTAAAGCGATGTTCCGCGCCGATGGCTTACTGCCAGCCAGCAGCAAACATATTCACGAAGACGCTGAATAAACGCTTCTCCAGAAAAGCGAACAGGAGCCAGATGGCTCCTGTTTTTCTGT
>NZ_BBMY01000164.1 GCF_000759775.1 Escherichia albertii NBRC 107761 = DSM 17582 | reverse complement strand
CATTGAGCATTGATGCGCCTGAACTGGTTAATATCTACCAGCATGATACAAAAATCTTTAACGACAGGGCGAGATAATAATGATTCAACACTGTTGAAAAAGTAGCGACGGTTATAAATATTGGTTAGCACATCATGGTTCGCCAGTTTGCTGGAGAGTTGAATTTCCTGAAAAATGCTATAAATCAGGAATGAAACAACAAACAACTTACTGGAAACTTCAATTCCTCGGCTAATATACCAGATGCTGTAATTATATTCATCCAGAGCCAGTAGTAACAAATTGCAGCAGAGTGAGGCCAGGCATAACAACGCAATTGATGGCCAAAGTTCGCTTGCTAAACGTGTTCGCATAATAATAAAAAACAGCAAAAATGCCCATAGATAAACCAGAAGTTTGGTGTAATTAATTCCCCAGGCTGCTGTATTATCCTCCGGGGAGTAATCAGCAATATATAATGAATAGTTGGGATTATAACTGCTTAAATTATGTGCCAGAAAAGGGAAAAACATAAAAGGTATCAGTGCCAGCAACAGAATACATATTTTTTTCTTATTATTCGTCAAAATGCTGTTACTGCTATAGCAGCAGAGTGCCAGTGCAGTTAAGAAGATAAAACTCAGTTGGCGGAACAGATAGAAGATAGAAATGTCATTTGATTTGGTCTGGATCAGCGTACTATCATTAATAGGTTTATGAATAATGACAATGGTCTCAATTAAATAAAAGAGACCACTTAAAAATGCAAGGCTTAGGATCAGTGTTGGTAAAATATTTTTATTAATGTAATATCTCATTAACATGAAGAGGAATATGACGGAGTTGAGGAAAAATAAAGCCACAACAACCATCAGATAATTCATCTGCGGAATGAGTTTTACATTGGTGTTTTCGTTATATAACGTGGTGATACAAAATAAAATCAACGTCAATAGTAAGCTGAAAATAAAAAAGCTTTTCGCTTTTAATTGTTGTGTACCCATAGAAACCACTATGAAGGAGAGCAGTATGAGAAAAGAATTCTATTGATGTGAAGAAAAATAATTTTGACCAAGATCAAATATAACCATCAGTAAAGAACTATTAAACAATGCATCAAGAGAAAATACAGAACTCATAAAATAACATTTGCAAATAGTTTTGTGTGAAATTATTTTTTGTAAACCAAAGGCGTAATATCCGAAGTAAACGTAAATTATCGTATATTATAATGCGATATATTTACAGTGAACTAAAAATCAGTCAGGAGATAATCCCCTGACTGATTTTTTTATTCTTTACTGGTGGTATTTTGTTTATGGAACAGCTCGCGGAACACTGGATAAATATCGTCCTGATCGCGAATATGTTGCATAGCAAAGTTTTCGAAGGTGGATTGTAGGTGTTCATATTCCCGCCACAATGTTTGATGAGCACGGCGGGTGATTTCGATATAGCTGTAATAACGAACAACGGGGAGTAATTTTTTCGCCAGGATTTCATGACAAAGCGGAGAGTCATCGGCCCAGTTGTCGCCATCTGATGCTTGTGCGGCATAGATATTCCACTGCGCCGGGTTATAACGCTCTTTTACCACTTCATCCATCAATTTCAGTGCGCTGGAAACGATAGTGCCGCCGGTTTCCTGCGAGTAGAAAAATTCATGTTCATCGACTTCTTTTGCCTGAGTATGATGGCGAATATAAACCACTTCCACATTTTTGTATGTTCTGCTCAGGAACAGATACAACAGAATATAAAAACGTTTAGCCATATCTTTGGTGGATTGATCCATCGAGCCGGAAACGTCCATCAGACAAAACATTACTGCCTGGCTGGAGGGATCGGGGCGTTTTTCGTAATTCTTGTAGCGTAAATCGAAGGTGTCGATAAAGGGGACCCGTTCAATCTTTGCACGCAATTCGGCAATTTCTTTGCGCAGTCGTTCTTCCTCCAGCAATTGCACAGGTTCACTGTGACTGATTATGGCTAAATTTTCTTCCAGTGCATGGAGTTCCCGGCGCTTACCCGCCGTCATCGCCGTGCGTCGCGCCAGTGAATTTTGCAATGAACGCACCACGCTAATATTAGCGGGAACGCCGTTCGCAGTATAACCCGCGCGATGCGTTTTATATTCTGTCAATTGGCGTTGTTGGTTCTGTTTTAGATTCGGTAAGGCTAAATCTTCAAACAGCAGGTCGAGATATTCATCTTTGGAGATTTGGAAAACAAACTCATCCTGACCTTCACCATCCTGGCTGGCTTGTCCCTGACCGCTGCCAGAACCGCCGCCGCCCCCCTGGGGGCGCTCAATTCGGTCATTCTGAACAAAATGATCGTTACCCGGATGAACACGATGGCGCAGGCCGCCGCGTCCCTGATGAAACATCGGTTCACTAATATCTTCCGTTGGAATGGATACGGATTCACCGCTGTCGACGTCAGTCACCGAGCGCTTATTAATGGCTTCGGAGATCGACTGTTTAATTTGCGCTTTATAACGGCGTAAAAAACGCTGGCGATTCACCATGCTTTTGTTTTTGCCGTTCAGACGCCGGTCAATAAACCAGGTCATATGCCCCCCGTACTGCATTTGCCAACTGTATGCTACGCCTGTGTCGCCGCTCATATGGCCCACGGTTCGCTGTCGTTGTCAGCCCAGCAGCAACGCCACCGGGCCATTGTCATTAAGACGATTTACGTACGCGCAAATACCATTCGCACAGTAAACGCACCTGTTTACGGGTGTAGCCTTTTTCCATCATACGATCGACAAAATCGTCGTGTTTCTTCTGCTCATCAGTCGATGTTTTGGCATTAAATGAAATGACCGGTAGCAACTCTTCGGTATTGGAGAACATTTTCTTCTCAATAACCGTGCGTAGTTTTCCGTAGCTGGTCCAGTTCGGATTGCGTCCGCTATTATTCGCTCTGGCGCGCAGCACAAAGTTGACGATCTCATTACGAAAATCCTTCGGATTACTGATTCCCGCGGGTTTTTCGATTTTTTCCAGTTCAGCATTCAGCGACTCGCGGTCAAATAACTGACCGGTATCCGGGTCGCGATACTCCTGATCCTGAATCCAAAAATCCGCATAGGTAACATAACGGTCGAAAATGTTCTGCCCATACTCGGAATAGGATTCAAGATAAGCAGTCTGGATCTCTTTGCCGATAAACTCGGCATATTTCGGGATCAAGTAACCTTTCAGAAACTCCAGATAACGTTCTGCCTGCTCTTGCGGGAATTGCTCGCGCTCAATTTGTTGCTCAAGAACGTAGAACAGATGGACCGGGTTAGCCGCCACTTCCACGTGATCGAAGTTGAACACGCGAGAGAGGATCTTAAATGCGAAACGCGTGGACAGGCCGTTCATCCCTTCATCGACGCCGGCGTAATCTCGATATTCCTGATACGATTTGGCTTTCGGGTCGGTGTCTTTCAGGCTTTCACCATCATAAACGCGCATCTTTGAATAAATGCTCGAGTTTTCCGGCTCTTTCAGACGTGAAAGAATGGAAAAGCGTGACAGTGTTTCCAGCGTGCCGGGCGCGCATGGGGCATGTGTTAGTTCACTGTGATTTAGCAATTTCTCGTAGATTTTGATCTCTTCGGAAATGCGTAAGCAATATGGAACCTTCACGATATAAACACGGTCGAGAAAGGCTTCGTTGTTTTTATTATTACGGAAAGTCACCCATTCAGATTCGTTCGAGTGGGCGAGAATAATTCCGTTAAACGGCAGGGCGGAAATACCTTCCGTCCCGTTGTAGTTGCCTTCCTGGGTCGCGGTCAGTAGTGGATGCAGCACTTTAATTGGTGCTTTAAACATTTCGACGAACTCCATGATCCCCTGGTTGGCGCGGCACAGAGCACCGGAATAGCCGTAGGCGTCTGGATCGTTCTGGGCGTAGTGTTCGAGTTTACGAATATCGACTTTCCCTACCAGTGCTGAGATATCCTGGTTGTTCTCATCGCCCGGTTCGGTTTTGGCGATAGCTATTTGCTGCAGAATGGACGGCCAGACTTTCACTACACGGAATTTAGTAATATCGCCGCCAAATTCATGCAGGCGTTTCGCGGCCCACGGTGACATGATCGTGCCGAGATAGCGCCGAGGGATACCGTACTCTTTTTCCAGAATCTGGGCATCTTCCTGCGGATTGAACAGACAGAACGGATGATCGTTGACCGGACTGCGCTCACCGTTGGCGCTTAATACGTAAATAGGCACGAGCTGCATTAATGATTTCAGTCGCTCAGCAAGCGATGATTTACCCCCACCCACAGGCCCCAGCAAGTACAGGATTTGTTTCTTCTCTTCCAGCCCCTGAGCCGCGTGTTTCAGATATGAGACAATCTGTTCAATCGCGTCTTCCATGCCGTAAAACTCTTCAAACGCCGGATAGCGAGCAATAACCCGATTAGAGAAGAGCCGAGAAAGTCTGGGTTCCTGGGCTGTATCGACCATGACCGGCTCACCAATAGCCATCAATAGCCGCTCAGCCGCATTGGCATAAGCACTGCGATCTTGCCGACAAGTGGTAAGAAACTCCTGCAGTGTGAACTCTTCGTCCTTGGCAGCCTCATATCGCTGGCGATAGTGATCGAATATATTCATGGTATGCCGTCCTTTCGTTTTTTAGCACTGGTTAAGAGCCGTTCATATGAATAGTAGAGGCTCCCGGAAGAGGTAAACTGAACGACGTCTCTTGCTAAAACACAGCAACTCTCATGCCATCGTGAGAACAACGTGCCCGGTGATACACCTTCAAAATTAAGCGTAGATGGAAATTACGAAACTTGCCTGCGCGGCTTTCTGGTTTTCAATGGCATATCAACAACTCATCCATAAAAATTGCATAACTAATGTAAAGAATATTGTCGTCGGTAATGAAATATTTATTCAGGTGTAAACCCGATGTCATCGGCGTCAGGAAAATTAAACAGTTACATTGTGAAATTAATACGCAAAAGGGTTGGGTTTCGATGTATTGACGGGTAAACTTTGTCGCCCGCTAAACATTTGTTTAAGGAATGATTAATTGTGAGCAAGCTCAAACTTCTGGCACTTGGAGTACTTATCGCGACGTCTGCAGGCGCAGTACATGCGGAAAGTAATTTCTCTCTGGGCGCAGGTGTCGGTGTCGTTGAACACCCTTATAAGGATTACGACACCGATGTTTACCCGGTACCAGTAATCAACTATGAAGGCGATAACTTCTGGTTCCGTGGCCTGGGTGGGGGATACTACCTGTGGAATGATGCAACGGATAAACTATCAATTACCGCTTATTGGTCGCCGCTCTACTTCAAAGCGAAAGACAGCGACAATTACCAGCTACGTCATCTGGATGATCGTAAGAGCACTATGATGGCGGGTCTGTCTTACGCTCACTTTACCCAGTACGGCTACCTGCGTACCACTCTGGCTGGCGATACGCTGGATAACAGCAACGGTATGATCTGGGATATGGCCTGGTTGTACCGTTACACCAATGGCGGTCTGACCGTGACACCGGGTATCGGTGTGCAGTGGAACAGCGAAAACCAGAACGAATACTATTACGGTGTATCACGCAAAGAGTCCGCGCGCAGTGGGCTGCGTGGCTATAACCCGAATGATAGCTGGAACCCATATCTGGAGCTGAGCGCCAGCTACAATTTCCTCAACAACTGGAGTGTTTACGGCACCGCGCGTTACACCCGTCTGTCTGATGAAATTACCGACAGCCCGATGGTGGATAAATCCTGGACGGGTCTGATTTCTACCGGGATCACCTACAAATTCTGATAGTGCCTCTTTTCAGGGCATTTTATGCACAAAAAACAGGGCGTCACGCCCTGTTTTGCATTACGGTGATGCGTAACTTAACGTTTGGCAACGCGAATCGATTGGGCCAGGTGGGAAGGTCTCTCTTTGGTGACTTTTTGAGTTTCTGAGGCATAAGCCGTTTCTACGCAGACGAAAGTTTTGTAGCCATCATCCGGCATATCGCTCATGCTGACAGAAAGCGCCGGGCCAGGGTTCCAGCCAACGACGTTCAGATGATGCTGATGGCCTACGGCAATAATACGATTCAACGCTTCGTCATTAATCACACTGCAATCTTGCGGATTCAGATATACGCGGTCGGTACGATCCGGGAATGTCTGAATACCATCAGCCAGCGAGCCTTCCTCCGCCTTATTTACTTTATCAATGAAACGATCGCCCAGGCCGCTGACGCTGACCTTAGCAATATCACCCACGTTAAAATAGGTATGCAGGGCTGAGGTAGTTTCAAATTCGCCATGTGCTTCAAGATCGATTTCACAGACTTTACCCACGCGGAAATGTGCTAACAGCGTAAAGTCGTGCGGCCAATATTTTTTCGTCTCTTCGCTTTGTGTCAGTTCAAAAGTCAGTGCCACACCATTGGTATCTTCATTATTCGATTTCAGCGTCCACGGCAGGTTACGGGCAAAACCGTGTGCAGGCAGGCCTTGCTGTGCCGCCGGGCCAAACCACGGCCAGCAAACCGGCACGCCGCCGCGAATGGCGACACCATTTTTAAACGGGGTATTGTTGCTCAACCACAGAACGTCTTCCTCACCCGCAGGTTTCCATGAGAGAAGATGTGCGCCCTGTAATGCAAAAGAGGCTTTTACCTGGGGATGATCGACCACAATGAGGTCCAGTTCATCCAGTTTACGACGGGAGAGGACAGGGGAGATTTGTTCGATGACCGGAAGGGCAAAAATTTTCTTAATCATGACGCAGTCCTTTAACTTCATTTCATCAGCTAAAAAAAAGAGCGACCGAAGTCGCTCTTTTTAGATCACAGTGTCATCTCAACTTATTTGGAGATGTGAGCAATCAGGTCCAGAACTTTGTTGGAGTAACCGGTTTCGTTGTCGTACCAGGATACCAGTTTCACGAAGTTGTCGTTCAGAGCAATACCCGCTTTAGCATCGAACACGGAAGTGCAAACTTCGCCGTTGAAATCGGTAGATACTACGTCATCTTCGGTGTAGCCCAGAACGCCTTTCATTTCGCCTTCAGCAGCGGCTTTAACGGCAGCTTTAATCTGCTCGTAAGTTGCCGCTTTTTCCAGACGAACGGTCAGATCAACAACGGATACGTTCGGAGTCGGAACGCGGAACGCCATACCAGTCAGTTTGCCGTTCAGTTCCGGCAGTACTTTACCTACAGCTTTAGCCGCACCGGTAGAGGACGGAATGATGTTCTGGGAAGCGCCACGGCCGCCGCGCCAGTCTTTGTGAGACGGGCCGTCAACGGTTTTCTGAGTAGCGGTAGTCGCGTGAACGGTGGTCATCAGACCTTCGATGATGCCGAAGTTATCGTTGATAACTTTAGCCAGCGGAGCCAGGCAGTTGGTGGTGCAGGAAGCGTTGGAAACGATGTCCTGGCCAGCATATTTGTCGAAGTTAGCGCCTTTAACGAACATCGGAGTGCTGTCTTTAGACGGACCAGTCATAACCACTTTTTTCGCACCAGCAGTGATGTGCTTACGTGCGGTTTCGTCGGTCAGGAACAGACCAGTTGCTTCAGCGACAACGTCAACACCAACTTCGTCCCATTTCAGGTTAGCCGGATCACGTTCAGCGGTAACACGGATTTTTTTACCGTTAACGATCAGATGACCGTCTTTCACTTCAACGGTACCGTCGAAACGACCGTGAGTGGAGTCATATTTCAGCATGTATGCCATGTAATCAGCGTCTAACAGGTCGTTGATTGCAACGATCTCGATGTCAGAACGTTTCTGAGCAGCACGGAAAACAATGCGACCGATACGGCCAAAACCGTTGATACCTACTTTGATAGTCATATATTCCACCAGCTATTTGTTAGTGAATAAAAGGTTGCCTGTAAAATTACAAAAACCTTACGCAGCGTCAAGCGGAATCGTGTCAATCATTGCGACAAATCAATCCTGTGCCTAAGCATTATGCGACTGACTCGCCTCACTCTTCCTTTGGGCTTGAGACCACATGGGGGCGGCGCCCCGAATTTTAAAGGGCAGTTGTGATAAAAATGTGATTTTTATCACAATTCAGGCGCAGCCATTTCGCTGAGATCAAGTTTAGAACAAAATTTTGCCAGATGGTGTTAATGTTTTGTTAGTATTGGTCACGTAATGTGAGCGTGACTAAAGAGAGATGTGAGCAAATGGCTAACAAACCTTCTGCAGAAGAACTGAAAAAAAATTTGTCCGAGATGCAGTTTTACGTGACGCAGAATCACGGGACGGAGCCGCCATTTACTGGTCGTTTATTGCATAACAAGCGTGACGGCGTTTACCACTGTTTGGTCTGCGATACTCCTCTGTTTCACTCCCAGTCTAAATATGATTCTGGCTGCGGCTGGCCGAGTTTCTACGAGCCAGTGAGTGAGAAATCTATTCGTTATATCAAAGACTTGTCACACGGTATGCAGCGTATTGAGATTCGTTGCGGTAACTGTGATGCCCATTTGGGCCACGTCTTCCCCGATGGGCCACAGCCAACAGGTGAACGGTATTGTGTTAACTCGGCATCATTGCGCTTTACCGATGGCGAAAACGGCGAAGAAATTAACGGTTGAAAAAACGATTCAGCAACTTATTCCACAGGAGCGGAAAAATTATGAATCTTGATGATATTATCAACAGCATGACGCCAGAGATTTATCTGCGTTTATCGACCGCCGTTGAACTGGGAAAATGGCCCGATGGCGTTGCGCTGACCGAAGAACAAAAAGAGAACTGTCTACAACTGGTGATGCTGTGGCAAGCCCGCAATAATACCGAAGCACAGCATATGACAATCGACACAAACGGTCAGATGGTCATGAAAAGCAAACAGCAATTGAAAGAGGATTTTGGTATCTCGGCGAAGCCGATTGCCATGTTTAAGTGAGTGAATTGTCCCCTGTATCGATAATTGATAAAGGGGATCGCCTGATACTTATTACCCGACTGATCGCTGATTTTGTTTGTCTTCTTAAATATTTCCGATAGCCTTTAAGTCCTCTGAAACTCATTTTTCGTTAAGCATGGATTACTCCTGAATTTTTCTTTTTCGCATATCCTTATTGAAGGGCTCTATTTCAGGAGGTAATCATAAAAGCGTTTTTGCGGGTAAAGGTTTTTTAGTACTCGGTGATACCAGAGGATGAGAGGAGCGGTAAAACGTATCCTGCAACAGGACGTTATCTTTATGAATTCCGAATTGTACAGTTGTCGCCATTGATAGCGTGTAACAGGATAGAACGACTCGTTAGAATGCGACGGTGCAGAACGCGTTAATCACGCTTCAGGGTATGACGGTAGTGTGGCAGGGGGATTTGTAGGAGTAGTACGCAT
>NZ_BBMY01000165.1 GCF_000759775.1 Escherichia albertii NBRC 107761 = DSM 17582 | reverse complement strand
TGTGGGCAGTTGCCCGGCATCCAACGCCATTCATGGCCATATCAATGATTTTCTGGTGCGTACCGGGTTGAGAAGCGGTGTAAGTGAACTGCAGTTGCCATGTTTTACGGCAGTGAGAGCAGAGATAGCGCTGATGTCCGGCGGTGCTTTTGCCGTTACGCACCACCCCGTCAGTAGCTGAACAGGAGGGACAGCTAATAGAAACAGAAGCCACTGGAGCACCTCAAAAACACCATCATACACTAAATCAGTAAGTTGGCAGCATCACCAATGAAGAATTGACCATTTTGCTATGATGTGCCTTAATGTAAGTACCGTCCACGAAGTTGGACATAGCTTAAGGAACCTTTTGTGAGTCAGGCAACCAGTATGCGAAAACGACACCGATTTAACAGTCGCATGACCCGAATCGTACTGCTCATCAGCTTTATCTTCTTCTTTGGCCGCTTTATCTACTCCTCCGTCGGCGCCTGGCAGCATCATCAGAGCAAAAAAGAAGCTCAACAATCCACGCTCTCTATCGAGTCACCGGTACAACGTTAGCGGGAACGTCGAACATTACCCCAACAGTAAAACAGCTTCAGGTTGTTTGATGTCTTTTGTCTCTTTCTGGCTTACAGGAGTCAGAAGGCGTATTGCTGCGCAATTTTTCAATATCCCGGAAAAACATTCTAGAATATATACCATCATATATAAGATGATAGTTATTATTTATATTTCATATATATTTAATTAATATTTTCTCATCACACATTCACTTTAATTATAATAAAAAATTTAATTCTTTACTCCACCATCAATAGATTTACTTTTGTTGGATGATGATTTTAAATAATCATGTTTTTTACAATGCGATTAACAAGGATTAGTGATGAACTTTAAAAAATGTTTCTTACCTGTAGCTATTTTGGCTTCTTTCACTCTCGCTGGCTGTCAATCCAATGCTGATGATCATGCTGCTGATGTTTATCAAACAGATCAGCTGAACTCAAAACAAGAGACCAAAACAGTTAATATTATTTCCGTGCTACCAGCAAAAGTAGCGGTAGATAATACAAAAAATAAACAAGCAGCACAGACTTTTGGCGCTGTTCTTGGTGCTGTGGCAGGTGGTGTTGTGGGCCATAACGTAGGTTCCGGCAGCAGCCTGAATACCACGGCTGGTGCAGTCGGAGGCGGTGCGGCAGGTGCGGCAGCAGGCTCCATGGTAAGTGATAAAACTTTAGTTGAAGGTGTGTCTTTAACCTATAAAGACGGGAAAAAAGTTTATACCTCAACCCAGGTTGGCAAACAGTGCCAATTCACTACTGGTTTAGCAGTTGTTATCTCCACTGCTTACAATGAAACCCGCATTCAGCCAAACGCGACATGCCCTGAGAAAAAATAATCATCAGGGGGGGTCATGAAGAAAATACTGCTGTGCGCAATTCTGGCTACGCTAAGCAACACAACCTTTGCCTCTTCATTACAGGATCAGCTCTCCGCAGTTGCAGAAGCTGAACAGCAAGGCAAAAATGAAGAGAAAAAAGAGCATGATGAATGGGTAGCGGAGCGCAACAGAGAAGTCCAACAAGAAAGGCAACGACGCGCAAATGCGCAGGCAGCAGCGAATAAGAAAGCCGCAGCTGCTGCGGCAGCACGACAAGCTCGTCAGGACAAGTTGGATGCTGAAGCCACCAAAGATAAACAGCGTGATCAAGGTTATGAAGATGAGTTGCGCAGTTTAGAAATCCAGAAGCAAAAACTGGCACTGGCGAAAGAAGAAGCGCGAGTAAAAAGGGAAAACGAGTACATCGATCAGGAGCTTAAGCGTCAGGCTGCGCATACTGATGTTGTTCAGTCAGAAGCCGATGCGAACCGCAATATGTCGGAAGGCGGACGCGATTTGATGAAAAGTGCCGGCAAAGCAGAAGAAAATAAATCTGATAGCTGGTTTAACTAATTGCTTTCTCTACCATAAAGCCCATGATTCGTAAGGATTATGGGCTTTTTATTGTTATCCCTAAACCACCTCCCCAGGAGGTGGTTTAGGGATAACAATAAAAAAACCCGCAGTTACGCGGGTTTAGAGGTACTTTACTGCTTTTACGTACAGGCTGTTGCCAGACGCGAAATCATTCCCACTCAATCGTAGCTGGCGGCTTACCGCTGATGTCATACACCACGCGAGAAATACCGTTCACTTCGTTGATGATGCGGTTAGAAACGCGACCGAGGAAATCGTACGGCAGGTGTGCCCAGTGAGCGGTCATAAAGTCGATGGTTTCAACAGCACGCAGGGAGACAACCCAGTCGTATTTACGTCCATCGCCCATTACGCCTACAGAACGTACCGGCAGGAAGACGGTGAACGCCTGGCTGACTTTATCGTACAAGTCCGCTTTACGCAGTTCTTCAATGAAGATGGCATCAGCACGGCGCAGCAGGTCACAGTACTCTTTCTTCACTTCGCCCAGTACACGCACGCCGAGGCCCGGTCCCGGGAACGGGTGGCGGTACAGCATGTCGTACGGCAGGCCCAGCTCCAGACCAATTTTACGCACTTCATCTTTGAACAGCTCTTTCAGCGGTTCAACCAGGCCCATCTTCATCTCTTTCGGCAGGCCGCCCACATTGTGGTGGGATTTGATCACGTGCGCTTTACCAGTCGCAGACGCGGCAGATTCGATTACGTCAGGGTAAATTGTGCCCTGCGCCAGCCACTTCACATCTTCCACTTTCAGGGCTTCTTCATCGAACACTTCAACAAAGACGCGACCGATGATTTTACGTTTCGCTTCTGGATCGTGTTCACCTGCCAGCGCTGACAGGAAACGATCTTCTGCCGGAACGTGAATAATGTTCAGGCCAAAGCGATCGCCAAACATGTCCATCACCTGTTCCGCTTCGTTAAGGCGCAGCAGGCCGTTATCAACGAACACGCAGGTCAGATTTTTACCGATAGCGCGATGCAGCAGCATGGCGGTAACGGAGGAGTCTACGCCGCCAGAAAGGCCGAGGATCACTTTATCGTCACCCACCTGCTCGCGAATGCGGGCTACAGCGTCGTCGATAATTTTTGCTGGCGTCCACAGCGCTTCACACTGGCAGATATCCAGAACAAAACGCTCCAGCATACGCATACCCTGGCGGGTGTGAGTCACTTCCGGGTGGAACTGCACGCCGTAGAAGCGTTTTTCTTCGTTCGCCATAATGGCAAACGGGCAGTTTTCAGTGCTGGCGACGGTCACGAAATCGGACGGGATAGCGGTAACTTTATCACCGTGGCTCATCCAGACATCCAGCAGTGGCTTACCGTCCGCAGTCAGCGCATCTTCGATACCGCGAACCAGTGCGCTGTCGTTTACGACTTCAACCTGCGCATAGCCAAACTCACGTTCGTTGGAGGCTTCAACGTGGCCGCCCAACTGCATTGCCATCGTCTGCATGCCATAGCAAACACCGAATACCGGTACGCCAGCTTCAAAGACATACTGCGGTGCGCGCGGGCTGTTTTCTTCGGTGGTGCTTTCCGGGCCGCCGGAAAGAATGATGCCGCTTGGGTTGAAGTCACGAATTTGTGCTTCTGTCACATCCCACGCCCACAGTTCGCAGTAAACGCCCAGCTCACGCACGCGGCGCGCGACCAGTTGGGTGTACTGAGAACCGAAGTCCAGAATGAGGATGCGATGCTTATGAATGTTTTCCGTCATTGACGCTTATTCCGAGGCAAGTGAAACAGATAATATAAATCGCCCGACATGAAGTCGGGCGAAGAGAATCAGGAGCCCAGACGGTAGTTCGGGGACTCTTTAGTGATGGTCACGTCATGGACGTGGCTTTCCTGAATGCCCGCACCGCTGATACGTACAAACTCCGCTTTAGTACGCAGTTCGTCGATAGTACCACAGCCAGTCAGCCCCATACAGGAGCGCAGGCCGCCCATCTGCTGATGGATGATCTCTTTCAGGCGACCTTTGTAAGCTACGCGACCTTCAATACCTTCCGGCACCAGTTTGTCGGCAGCGTTGTCGCTCTGGAAGTAACGGTCAGAAGACCCTTTGGACATCGCGCCCAGAGAACCCATTCCACGGTAAGATTTGTAAGAACGGCCCTGGTAGAGCTCGATTTCCCCCGGGGATTCCTCCGTACCTGCCAGCATGGAACCCACCATCACCGCGCTTGCGCCAGCAGCGATAGCTTTGGCGATATCGCCAGAGAAGCGGATACCGCCGTCAGCGATAACCGGAATACCAGTGCCTTCCAGCGCTTCTACGGCGTCAGCAACAGCGGTGATTTGCGGAACACCGACACCAGTCACGATACGCGTCGTACAAATAGAACCTGGGCCAATACCGACTTTAACTGCGCTGCAGCCCGCTTCTGCCAGAGCGCGAGCGCCAGCGGCAGTTGCGACGTTGCCGCCGATGATTTGCAGATCCGGGTATTTCGCACGGGTTTCACGGATACGTTGCAGAACGCCTTCAGAATGACCGTGAGAGGAGTCGATCAGCAGAACGTCAACGCCTGCGGCAACCAGTGCGTCAACACGCTCTTCGTTACCCGCGCCCGCGCCAACCGCTGCACCAACGCGCAGACGGCCTTGTTCGTCTTTACAGGCATTCGGTTTACGTTCCGCTTTCTGGAAGTCTTTCACGGTGATCATGCCGATCAGGTGGAATTCATCATCAACCACCAGCGCCTTCTCAACACGTTTTTCGTGCATTTTAGCCAGCACAACTTCGCGGGCTTCGCCTTCACGGACGGTCACCAGACGCTCTTTCGGCGTCATGTAAACGCTAACCGGCTGGTTCAGATCGGTAACAAAACGCACATCACGACCGGTGATGATGCCGACCAGTTCGTTTTCTTCGGTTACAACCGGATAGCCAGCAAAGCCGTTACGCTCGGTCAGTTCTTTCACTTCACGCAAAGTGGTGGTTGGCAGAACGGTCTGCGGATCAGTCACCACGCCAGATTCGTGTTTTTTCACGCGGCGAACTTCTTCAGCCTGGCGCTCAATAGACATGTTTTTGTGGATAAAGCCGATACCGCCTTCCTGAGCCAGAGCGATAGCCAGGCGCGCTTCCGTTACGGTATCCATTGCTGCAGAGAGCATAGGGATATTCAGACGAATAGTTTTCGTCAGCTGGGTGCTGAGGTCAGCGGTATTCGGCAGAACGGTAGAATGAGCAGGAACGAGGAGAACGTCGTCAAACGTCAGAGCTTCTTTAGCGATACGTAGCATGGGCAATATCTCGACCAGAGTGGTTAATAAATATTGCCGCGGCATTATACAGAGCGTAACCGATTGCATCTACCCCTTTTTACAAAAAATGCTTGCTATCCCCAACTGGCGGGTTACTATCGACTGAATAACCTGCTGATTTAGAATTTGATCTCGCTCACATGTTACCTTCTCAATCCCCTGCAATTTTTACCGTTAGCCGCCTGAATCAAACGGTTCGTCTGCTGCTTGAGCAGGAGATGGGACAGGTGTGGATCAGCGGCGAAATTTCTAACTTTAGCCAGCCCTCTTCCGGTCACTGGTATTTTACGCTCAAAGACGATACCGCCCAGGTGCGTTGTGCCATGTTTCGCAACAGCAACCGCCGGGTCACCTTCCGCCCACAACATGGGCAACAAGTATTAGTTCGCGCCAATATCACATTGTATGAGCCGCGCGGCGATTATCAGATTATCGTCGAGAGTATGCAGCCAGCGGGTGAAGGCTTGTTGCAACAGAAATACGAACAGCTCAAAGCGAAGTTGCAGGCCGAAGGTTTGTTCGATCAGCAATTTAAAAAACCACTTCCCTCCCCCGCGCACTGCGTGGGTGTGATCACTTCAAAAACCGGTGCGGCACTGCACGATATTCTGCATGTATTAAAACGTCGCGATCCCTCACTGCCAGTGATTATTTATCCTACCGCCGTACAGGGTGATGATGCGCCGGGGCAAATCGTTCGCGCCATTGAACTGGCAAATATTCGCGGCGAGTGTGATGTGCTAATCGTCGGACGCGGCGGTGGTTCGCTGGAAGATTTATGGAGTTTTAACGACGAACGCGTGGCGCGGGCGATTTTTGCCAGCCGTATTCCGGTAGTCAGCGCTGTCGGGCATGAAACCGATGTCACCATCGCCGACTTTGTTGCCGACCTGCGTGCGCCCACACCATCTGCCGCCGCCGAAGTGGTGAGCCGCAATCAGCAGGAGTTGCTGCGCCAGGTGCAATCTGCCCAGCAGCGGCTGGAAATGGCGATGGATTATTATCTTGCTAATCGGGCACGTCGTTTTACGCAAATTCATCATCGGTTACAGCAGCAGCACCCGCAGTTACGGCTGGCACGCCAGCAGACTGCGCTTGAACGCCTGCAAAAACGAATGAGCTTCGCACTGGAAAATCAGCTTAAACAGGCAAATCAGCAGCAGCAACGCCTTATCCAGCGGCTTAACCAGCAAAATCCGCAACCGCATATTCATCGTGCGCAAACTCGCATTCAGCAACTGGAATATCGTCTGACAGAAACGCTTCGCGCACAGCTTGGCGACACACGTGAACGTTTCGGCAACGCGGTGACTCATCTGGAAGCGGTTAGCCCACTTTCCACGCTGGCACGCGGCTATAGCGTGACCAGCGCCGCCGATGGCTCAGTCCTGAAGCAGGTTAAACAAGTTAAAGCTGGCGACACGCTAACTACCCGCCTTGGCGATGGCGTGGTGGTCAGCGAAGTCAGCGCGGTAAAGCGCTCACGTAAACCACGCCGTTCTGTGCCGGACTGAACATAATCAATGTCCGGCAATATTGTACAGAATCACTGGAAACAGGTAGCAAACCCAGGCGTCCCATCGACATCAATACCGCAATTCTGAGTGTTCGTTGACATGTTCAGGCCACAGTAGAAACTGCCGCTGCTGGCCGATGATGAGAGATAGCTAAACGACGTCATCGGCCATCCCAGGCTATTCATTGAACCATGCAATGTCTGCAACTCACTGTATGTCGGCGCTTTGCCCAGACTACCGCACTGTTTTTCAAAATCCAGCTTATTGGCATCGATGGTATGGGCCAGCGCCCAAATTTCGTTGTTCACAGTCGGCGTCGATGCCGGTGTCGCAGACGACACTTCCGACGCCAACAATGGACGATGTAACGTTTTTCCGTTCACGGTCACGGTATCCACCATATTCCCCCAGAAGCTGGCCGTGGGGATATCAGGACTGGTATGGACGGTAAAGATGGTATCCAGCGACGATGTAACCGTGTCGTCACTCACCAGCGCCACCTTCAGCGGCGTTTTATACCCCGGCGAGTTATCCTGGCGGATGGTGAAGGTCGCCGTACCGTTGCTCGCAGTCACGCCACTAATGGTGCTACCGCTATCGGTCAGCGTCACATTTGCGCCAGCAGGCGAGACAGGTGTCAGCAGCATATCATCAAAACTCGCCACATTGCCGTACAACGTCACCCCCGGGTTTCTCGGTGCCGCTGCGCCGCGCGTCAGGGTGAACGCCACGTTGGGCTTCGCCTTCCCGGCGCTGTCTTTTGTGGTCACTGTTAAAAACATCGCGTCGCCTTGTTTAGCCACCGCAGCCTGTCTGCCAGAATCAAACTGCGAAGACGTCAGCGTGATGGAGGTATCCGGGCGCGGCGTTAACAGACAAGCCTGAAGCGCTTTGGTTTTAGTACTTTCCGTCTGACCATTATACAGGTTCATCGTCTGGCATTTTGACGACGAAACGGTACACGCTGGATCTGACGTCCACCAGGAATAGCCGCTTCCAGAAACAGGCCAGCCAATCTGTGCAGTAATAGTGCCGTTCGGATAGCGGGCGTACAACGCACCAAGATCATCAAGTGTCGGATGTTTCGCTGCGTCGGCGCACGGGCTGACGCTGCTGTCCGTTTTTTGTTTAGGCATCAGTCCCGGCCAGGATTCATTATACGCGGACACCGCTGATGCCTGGGAGGGAGACGACACTTCACTGTACAATTTCGGTCGTTCAAACACCGCACCGTTCGCCGCCGTCGCCGTTTCCGGCATATGGCCCCACATATTGGCTTTGTCGCTGTCCGGGCTGGTAATCACGGTAAAGATCGTATCCAGCGATGCTTTCATCTGCGTGCTGCTGCCTGTTGCCGTCACGATCATCGGCGTCTTAAGGCCGGAGGTGTTATCCTGATGCAGGTTAAAGGTCACCTGCCCCCGGGCATCCGTCTGCATAATCATGTAGTTATTGGCAGTCGTCGACGACCCCGTTAAAGAGCCGCTCGTGTATGTTTGTGCCGGAGCAAAGCTGTCTGCCATCAGGTCATCGTTAATAGAAGTATTAGTTTCGCTGGTTCCTGCACGATTTTTACTCACACTACGCTGGATACCCACCGACTCATAGGCCGCAGGTGAACCGTCGCTATATGTTACCGTTACCGTGAGAGGAATCGACTCGCCTTTCTTCGCCTTTCCGGCCAGCCATACGCTGTCCCAGTTTTCCGGCGCTGACGCCAGAGTTATCGCGCCGATCGGTTCCGCATTCGCCAGGCAGACCAGCGGCCAGGGAGTCGAAGTAGAGGAAGTACTCACTACAGAGCCAACCGTACCGAGGTTAACATATTGATATGCAGGAGCTGCTATCCCCACACTGGAAGCCGCATTACGCGACCAGAAACCAGGTACCGATGGATCTGCCGGCCACCCCTGCGTTGATTGCAACGTCCCATCTGGATACTGTTCATAAAGCGACAGCAGGTCATTTAGCTGTGGTAATCTGTCCTGACACCCCCCTTGAGTACCATTCAATGCCTGGGTGATTGTGACTTTCTGCCACACTTCGTTATTAACATTGAAAGATGCAGTAGCGCCTGTTTCAGCTTTTAACAGCGGACGACTGAATACCTTACCGTTTTTGGCGGTTAAGGTTTCTGGCATATACCCCCAGTAGTTCGCCAGTGACGTATCCGGGCTGGTTTGTACTGTAAAAATGGCGCTCAATGGTTGCGAGGTTGCCGCATTATTCTCCAGCGTTGCATGAAGCGGCATTCTGACACCCAGGCCCGCATTAGGTTGATTCACGGTCAGTGTCATTGTGCCATCCGGCCCGGTAGAGCTATAAAAGTTCACCGATTTATCTAAATACGCCTGATGGCTATTTTCATCCGTGACTGAAATCAAATTCGACGTGGCATCTGGGTGATGCTGCCAACTTACTGATTTAGTGTATGATGGTGTTTTTGAGGTGCT
>NZ_BBMY01000166.1 GCF_000759775.1 Escherichia albertii NBRC 107761 = DSM 17582 | reverse complement strand
CCCGGGTGATTAATCCATAACGCCAACGCGACCCAAGCTGCCAACGTAATATTGCGCAGGCACACAGCATAACGAACGTCTGGCTCCCAAGCATAACGGCGCTCTGCAATAACGTGAGATTAAAATTCCACAGATTGATGCAAAACATCCCGCATAAAACGGGAACAGCGCCGCGCCAGCCAAATATAAACAATATTGACAGCATTACGCACAGTGGCATCCACGCCAGGAAAATGTAGTTGGAATGGATAACAGCAAGTGGCGAAATAAAACGGGATAGCTGAATAAGTACCACGGTGAGCGTAAACGCCAGTGTGAATATCTTGATATTTTTTATCAGGTTATGCTCCACAAACATGAGTACACTACTCTCACTGATCGGGGTTTTCAGGCACACAAATAATAAGTTTATTCGCGTCGCGAAGCAAACAGAGGCCGGTCTGTTGCTGTTTTTTCATACGATGTGGCTTTTTACCTGGGCACAGGCTGTATTGCAATAGCGGCCCAAAAAGACAAAACCCCCGCTTTGCAGCGAGGGTTTGAAATTTGGTGGAGCTAAGCGGGATCGAACCGCTGACCTCTTGCATGCCATGCAAGCGCTCTCCCAGCTGAGCTATAGCCCCACGAGTTGTTTACGTACCAAATTCATCGGGTGCAGAATTTGGTGGAGCTAAGCGGGATCGAACCGCTGACCTCTTGCATGCCATGCAAGCGCTCTCCCAGCTGAGCTATAGCCCCATCACGTAAAGCTTGTCGAGTTGACGGGCGGCATCATATGAATTCCGTCCTGATGTGTCAACGGCAAATTGCAACGCACAGTTTCAATCGCTGAAAAATCAGGCAAATGAACATTTTTGGATTACGCCTCGCATTCAGTAGTTATTCATGTCACGGTTTCATGTAAATTGATGCTATAAAATGAACACCTAATAGACCCACAACCATTCAGGGAATTGTTATGTTCAAGGAGAGGATGACGCCAGAAGAACTTGCAAAGCTGACCGGTTATAGCCGCCAGACCATCAATAAATGGGTACGCAAAGAAGGCTGGGCGACATCGCCAAAACCAGGCGTTCAGGGGGGAAAAGCCCGACTGGTTCACATCAATGAACAGGTTCGTGAATATATTCGTAACGCAGAACGCCCGGAAGGTCAGGGAGAGTCCCCTGCCCTGTCTGGCGATGCGCCGCTTGAAGTGCTGCTGGTGACTCTGGCGAAAGAGATGACGCCAGCTGAACAAAAACAGTTCACATCCTTGCTTCTGCGGGAAGGGATTATCGGGTTATTACAACGCTTAGGGATTCGCGACAACAAATAATATGAAAAGATTACGTAATAAAATGACCACCGAAGAACTGGCGGAATGTCTCGGTGTGGCTAAACAAACAGTTAACCGTTGGATCAGAGAAAAAGGCTGGAAGACAGAAAAATTCCCCGGTGTGAAAGGAGGTCGCGCCAGACTTATTCTAATCGACACGCAGGTTTGCGCGTTTATTCAGAACACACCTGCGTTCCATAATACGCCAATGCTTCTTGAAGCCGAAGAACCTCTTGCTGAATACGCGCCAGGTATACGTACACCGGCTTATCGGCAAATTATCAGCGCAATAGATAATATGACTCATGTTGAGCAGGAAAAAGTCGCACAATTTTTATCACGCGAAGGAATTCGTAATTTCCTTTCCCGTCTCGACATTGACGAATCAGTATAAATAAACGGCAGGATATTATCTCCTGCCGTTTATTTTTTATACGCTAATTACTGCTGATTTTCACGTTCAGCAATAAACGCCAGCGCTTTATTGATACGCTCAATGCTGCGTGTTTTGCCAATTGCGTGAACGGTAACATCCAGCGCCGGAGACTGACCCGCGCCAGTCACTGCAACACGCAGCGGCATACCGACTTTACCCATTCCGACTTCCAGCTCATCCGCCGTTGCCTGAATGGCGTGATGGACGTTCTCAGCAGTCCAGTCAGAGATTGCAGCCAGTTTGTCACGAACCACTTCCAGCGGCTGACGTGCTACCGGGCGCAGGTGTTTTTTCGCCGCATCAGCGTCAAACTCAGCAAAATCTTCATAGAAATAGCGGCAACTCTGAGCCATTTCTTTCAGGGTCTTACAACGCTCGCCCAGCAATTTCACCAGCTCCGCCAGTTGCGGGCCGTTGCGGGTATCAATTTTTTCCTGCTCGATATGCCACTGTAAATGAGTAGCGACATACTCCGGCGGCAGCGCATTAATGTAGTGATGGTTCAACCACAGCAGTTTGTCGGTGTTGAACGCACTGGCCGATTTGCTGACGGCATTCAGAGTGAAGTATTTGATCATTTCTTCACGAGTGAAGATTTCCTGATCGCCGTGGGACCACCCCAGACGCACCAGATAGTTCAACAGTGCTTCAGGCAGATAACCATCATCGCGATACTGCATTACGCTAACCGCACCATGGCGTTTGGACAGTTTTTTACCGTCATCGCCATTGATCATCGAAACGTGCGCGTAAATCGGTACTGGCGCTTTCAGCGCTTTCAGAATGTTGATCTGACGCGGCGTGTTGTTGATATGGTCTTCACCGCGAATCACGTGGGTGATTTCCATATCCCAGTCATCAACAACGACACAGAAGTTGTAGGTTGGAGAACCATCAGTACGGCGGATGATCAGATCATCCAGTTCCTGGTTGCTGAACTCGATCGGCCCACGGATCTGATCGTCAAAAACAACGGAACCTTCCTGCGGGTTAGCAAAGCGCACCACGCACGGCTCATCATCAGCGTGATGTTCGTGGCTATGGCGGCAACGACCGTCGTAACGTGGCTTCTCGCCTTTCGCCATTTGCTCTTCACGCAGCGCTTCCAGACGCTCTTTGGAGCAATAGCATTTATAGGCGGTGCCCTCTTCCAGCATCTGATCAATAACCGCGTTATAGCGATCAAAACGTTTGGTCTGGAAGTACGGGCCTTCATCCCACTCCAGACTCAGCCAGTTCATGCCATCCATAATGGCTTCGATAGCTTCCGGCGTGGAACGCTCAAGATCGGTGTCTTCAATACGCAGCACGAACTCACCGCCGTGATTACGTGCAAAAAGCCAGGAGTAAAGAGCAGTACGCGCGCCGCCAACGTGCAGATAGCCTGTTGGGCTTGGCGCGAAGCGAGTTTTGATTTTCATGAAATGGCCTTACGTTTAGAAAGATGCCGACAACCGGCAAATCCTGGAAAAATTGAGTGGGCGATATTCTATCACTCCCGCCTGATTCCTCAATGCAGTTCGGGTTTCTACCTTACGCATTATTGTTTTCGTTGAAAAATTGCGCAACACGGTCTGTTTCACGCATATCTTGCTTAAATTTACGACGAACAAACAATTTCTATGGAAAATGCGTTGACTCATTTCCAACTCTCCCTATAATGCGACTCCACACAGCGGGGGTGATTAGCTCAGCTGGGAGAGCACCTCCCTTACAAGGAGGGGGTCGGCGGTTCGATCCCGTCATCACCCACCAACTACTTAATGTAGTTCCCGCAGTGTAACAATAAACCAAGAAGTGGGTGATTAGCTCAGCTGGGAGAGCATCTCCCTTACAAGGAGAGGGTCGGCGGTTCGATCCCGTCATCACCCACCACTTTGGGTCGTTAGCTCAGTTGGTAGAGCAGTTGACTTTTAATCAATTGGTCGCAGGTTCGAATCCTGCACGACCCACCAATGTAAAAAAGTGCCCTAAAGGCGCTTTTTTTGCTATGCCTGATTTACCACGTTTATTCCGTTAACGCCTTAACCAACCTCTCCAGCGCTGGCGTCGCCTGTTGTTGCTCATAAACAATATACAAGTCGGCAGGAATACGTTCCTCCAGTGGGCGAAAGGTCACTCCTGGCCAACTCATCTGGGCATAGCTGTCCGCCATCAGCGTGACCCCCAATCCCATACTGATCATCGCCAGCACAGTTTGCGGTTCTACCGCTTCCCTAACAATCATTGGTGAAAACCCTGCTTGCTGGCAAACGCGCTGTAAGAATGCCCAGTCAGAATGGACCGATGGCAGTGTCACAAAATATTCATTGCGTAACACAGCCAACGGTATCGTTAATCTTGTCGCCAGATGATGGTCTTCCGGTATTGCTACCAAAAATGAGGATTCATGTAATCGTAAACTGGTAAATCCCGCGGTTGGTTCAATCGCCATCCGCCAGATACCCGCATCCAGTTCCCGACGCTCCAGTAACGCCATTTGCATACCGGGCGATTTTTCACGAAATGAAACATGAACATTAGGGCTCTCTTTCAAAAAGCGTCGCATTGCCGGGCGCATTCGTCCCCACATGGCTGTTCCCACCACGCCCAACTCAATACGCTCTGCTTCGCCGCGGCCTATCTGCTCTACTCGTGCCAGCGCCTGACTGGCATTAGCCAGCAAGCGGCGCGATTCTTCCAGTAGAATTTTACCCGCATGAGTAAGCGCCACACTGCGCGAATGACGAACAAACAGCAGGGTGCCAAGTTGCTGTTCCAGATCTTTAATATGAATGCTTAATGGCGGTTGTGACATATTCAGTCGCGCAGCAGCCCGCCCAAAGTGAAGTTCTTCTGCAACCGCCAGAAAATAGCGCAATAACTTGAGATCAATACGATGCGTACTTTCCATAATTATTGCGCTCCATAGTAAGGTAAGACTCCAAATCTAGCACATTGCAATCGGGGTCAACCCCGTTTACATCAGCGAGCTAATTATTTTTGTGCTATTTTTTCAGGTTCATGCTTATAACGGAAAAACAGAGCAAAGATCACCGCCAGGGTTAACGCATACGTGGCAAATACCAGCCAGATAGTATGCCAGTCTTTCACACCATCAACCGTGAAATAGTCAACCGCCATGCCACTGAGAAGAGAGCCAACCCACGCCCCAACGCCATTGACCATCGTCATAAATAAGCCCTGAGCGCTGGCGCGAATACTGGAATCCACTTCCTGCTCGACAAATACTGAACCGGAGATATTAAAGAAGTCGAACGCGCAGCCATAAACAATCATCGACAGCAGCAATAAAACAAAGCCGCCAGGAGATGGATCGCCAAAGGCAAAGAAGCCAAAGCGTAATGTCCACGCCACCATACTCATCAACATGACGGTTTTTATACCAAAACGTTTCAAGAAGAATGGAATGGTAAGAATGAAGCCAACTTCTGCCATTTGTGAAACAGAGAGCAAAATGGAAGGGTATTTCACGACAAAGCTATCAGCAAATTCAGGGTTACGGGCAAAATCATGCAGGAACGGATTCCCAAAGACGTTAGTAATTTGCAGTACCGCACCTAATAACATGGCAAATAAAAAGAAGATTGCCATACGCGGTTTTTTAAATAACACAAATGCATCCAGCCCTAATTTACTGGAAAGTGTAGTACTCGTCTTATGTTCTGCCACCGGAATTTTCGGGAGTGTTAGCGCATAGGCTGCTAATACTAAAGATGCGCCAGACGCGATATACAGTTGTATACTGCTCAACTCCAGGTGCAATAAACTCACCAGCCACATAGCAACAATAAACCCTACGGTGCCATACACGCGAATGGGCGGAAAACGGGTTACCGGATCTAATCCGGCCTGCGCCAGGCACGAATAAGATACGCTATTGGATAATGCAATCGTTGGCATAAACGCCATCGCGTTAAGTAACATTACCCAGAACATCATATTCGATTCAGTAACAGAAGCGGCGTAAAACAGCACTCCTGCGCAAATTAAGTGGCACAACATATAGGTACGCTCAGCCCGTAACCATTTATCGGCAATAATGCCCATGATAGCTGGCATTATTATTGCGGCAATACCTTTAGAGCTATATGCCATACCTACATCAGCACCAGTAAAATGTAAGGTATTTATCATGTAAGATCCGAGGGTAACCAACCAACTCCCCCAGATAAAATATTGTAAAAAGGACATGACTTTTAAACGTGTTGCGATATTCATTTTCGGTTTCCTTATCGCAGTGAGTTGGCCTCATCCACGAGGCCATTTTTTTATTGTTTTCAGGCAATTTTGCGTAAAAATCCGCAAATCAGATTAATAAAATTTTGTCGGGATAATTCTGCTGCGGCCAATGTTTGTGCATGTGACAATTTCACATCGCTTAAACCTTCCGCCATATTGGTTATGGCTGACACGGCAACGACTTTCATTTCACAATGACGAGCAGTAATCACTTCAGGCACAACAGACATTCCCACGACATCACCGCCAATCATCTGCATCATGCGAATTTCCGCCGCCGTTTCGAAATTCGGCCCCGGATAAGAAACAAAAACGCCTTCAGTCAGAGGAAAACCTTCTTCCTGAGCAACAGCCTGCAACATAACCCGATAATCAGCATCGTAAGCGTTCGCTAATGAGAAAAAACGTTCGCCGAAGCGGTCATCATTAAGAGCCGTCATTGGAGTCCCCGGCATCGTGTTGATGTGATCTTTCAACGCAACCAGGCTTCCTGCCCCCACTTCCGGGCGAAGCGAACCCGCAGCATTAGTGCAGAACAACAGTTCACAACCCAGCAACTTAAACGTGCGAATAGCATCGGTCATAACTGTCATTCCCCGGCCCTCATAGAAATGACCGCGACCTTTCATGCAAGCAACAGGCACGCCAGAAAGTACGCCGAGGACCAACTCTCCTGCGTGGCCGTGTACGGTGCTCACCGGAAACCCCTGCAACTCGGTATAAGAAATGGCCACTGCATCTTCAATCTGTTCAGCCAATGCTCCCAGTCCCGAACCCAGAATAAACGCAACGCGTGGGGTAAAGTCTGGTTTGTGACGACGAATGATATCTGCGCAATACCACGGATTTTGTGAAAAATGAGATTGGGTCATGGCAAGTCCTTGTAATAAGCATTATTCGTTAAATATGAGTCACTTCCTTTTATAGCGAGAAAAATAAGTGAGTTACCAATACATTTGTCAGAGATATTCAATATAATTTTTAAATCGATCATAGCGCCATTTGTAGGAATATATAAATCTGGCGACTCGATAGTATCGATTTTATTTTAAATATTAATAAAAAAACAAAGACTGATTATCAGGCAATCGCTTACCTAATAATCAAACAAAATAAAAACTACAATTTCGTATTTCCAATCAATACTTCAAGTTCTGCAAATGAATGGGCTACCGTTGATGACCAGGTAATCATTAAATTCAAATAATCCGTTGCCAGCACAGACTGATATTTTTGTTGTTTACTACAATAAATAATAGATTGCTGGCCTAATGCATAAGCAATGCCATTCATAATACCGGTATCAACATTTGGCTCAAAGGTATCTGAATAAAAAATGGCTTGCCTTGACTTTCTTAAATTATCGATATCAGTCGCAATATCACTCATGTTGTCGCCAACGATGAAAGTCTTACCTGCATTGCTGATCGCATCTTTGATCTTCTCCAGTAAGCCCCGGGAGGGTTCGGTATACATAAAGTTAGGATCAAGGTAATAATCATATTCAATCGGCAATGGCGTAATCGGTACGGCAGGAGTAATCGCCGTACCGAAATCGGCGATTAAATTTTGTTGAAATATTTGCAACGCACGTTTGATGATATCGTTCGTTTGCTCACGATAGTTGCTAATACTGACATCAGAATCTGACACCGAAACAACGTTTGCAACGTAATTTGTCAACTTACTTATCGGATAAAACTCTGTAGAATTACCCGCCGCCCATAAGAGAAAATCTGTTGTAATCAGATGCACCTGCATCCCTAAAGCCCAGGCATAACCCACCTCCCATGCACAACCTGAATCATAGGTTCCACCATCAAAATACCCGACAACCCCAACACTGTTGTCCATATTCGCGACATCATTAACAAAAATCTCTTCTTCACTGGAGGCACCGGCATCATCACGATAGGGAAGAAAAGTATGAATCAAAGGCGGCAACAGACCATCGTCAATCCATTGATCGATAATATCATTTAAGTTTAGAGCATCTAATCGCCAGGGCGCGCAATAAACCCGACATTGGTTATATAATTGATTTGCCATAACATCCTCTTTTGCGAATCATTAATTTTGATAAAGACCATATCAGGCGTAATGACTGGAAGTTGCCGGAGCGCCATTATGTTTGTATTTAAATAGCACCATAAATGCAATGGCAAGAACCAGCGAATATCCGGCAAACACCAGCCAAATGGTTGACCAGTGTGGATTACCATCCGTCGTTAAATAATCGACAACTTTGCCACTAATAAAACCGCCAAGAATGCAACCAAAACCATTGGCCATCATCAGGAATACACCCTGTGCGCTATTACGAATCGATGGGTCCACCTCTTGTTCGACAAATACCGAACCTGAAATATTGAAAAAATCAAAAGCACAGCCATAGACAACCATGGAGAGGGTG
>NZ_BBMY01000167.1 GCF_000759775.1 Escherichia albertii NBRC 107761 = DSM 17582 | reverse complement strand
CCCCAGTCGTTTTTGTTCGGTAATATCGTGCACGATGCATAACATTAACCTGTCACCATAAATCTCAATGGGGCCGGCATACGTTTGCACATGTCGGGTGGAACCATCCGCCAGTTTATGGACAAAGTTAAGAGGTTTATGGCCCCCGGGCAAACGCGAAATTTCATGCATGACGGGCATTACATTACGCCCGAGCATATTAATTTCCTAGGTGTGTTTCTGACACATTGTTTCGTGGTTATAGCCATAGAAATTGAGCGCGGCCAGATTGGCATCGACGATTTGCCCATCACGCGAAGGATCTATCAACAACATTGGCGCGGAGTTTGTCAGGAAAAAACGTGCATAGAATCCTTGTTTTTTACGCTGATAATTCGCCGAACGGCTGGCTTTTAGTCCCAGAGTTGCGGGTGTTTCCATCCCTTCAAAGATAATTACTTCTCCAGCGCCACTCATCTCTTTGAGGGTCAACCGACAGCTTAATGCCGTCTCTTCGCCATTACGCTGGACAGTGAGAATTTCTACAATATCAAGTTGGTTATGCAGATCCGCGAGGTATTTAGGTAGTTCATTTTGGGAGGAGATGGAATAGAGACCGGTTCGAAGCTGACTAAATGTGAGTTCTTGCATCAACTGCCGTGCTGCACTATTGGCATAAATTAACTGTTCCTCGAAGAGCGAAACAATCCAGACAGGACTGGTTAATAAGTCCAGGGTATTGAAGTTGTGCGTAGTCATTGAAATCCCGTTATTTTTATCAATTTTTATTGCTACCCGATCGAAAAAAAGCCACGACAAGTGATCAGATAATTCTGATAATGATAGACGTTATTTAACGCTTTACACGTTTTCAAATCAGGAAAAGTATTTTGCTTTCTGTATTTAATTTAGACAGGATTTTATTAAGCATTTCAGGACTATGGGGTGATGAGATGTTGCGTAACAGGAGCAGAAGGCTAGACTACAAAATAATGCGTTGATGATGGAGGCACTGTGGAAGCGATTAAGGGAGCGGACGTAAATGTCCCGGATGCAGTATTTGCCTGGATGCTGAATGGTAAAGGCGGCGTTAAACCGCTGGAAGATACAGATAAGATAGATGAGGCGCATCCCTGCTGGCTCCACCTCAATTATGTGCATCATGACAGCGCCCAATGGCTGGCGACGACGCCATTGCTGCCAAATAACGTGCGCGATGCGCTGTCAGGGGAAAGTACGCGACCCAGAGTGAGTCGTCTTGGAGAAGGGACGCTGATTACTCTGCGCTGCATTAATGGTAGTACGGATGAACGCCCCGATCAGTTAGTCGCCATGCGGGTTTACATGGACGGACGGTTAATTGTCTCGACCCGACAACGTAAAGTGCTGGCACTGGATGATGTGGTCAGCGATTTGGAAGAGGGCACAGGCCCAACCGATTGCGGTGGCTGGTTGGTGGATGTGTGTGACGCGTTGACCGATCATTCCAGTGAGTTTATTGAACAACTGCACGATAAAATTATCGATCTGGAAGATAACCTGCTCGATCAGCAAATTCCACCACGCGGATTTCTGGCATTATTGCGTAAGCAATTGATTGTTATGCGTCGTTATATGGCGCCGCAGCGTGATGTCTATGCTCGTCTTGCCAGTGAGCGTTTGCCGTGGATGAATGATGATCAACGTCGTCGAATGCAGGATATTGCCGATCGTCTGGGGCGTGGGTTGGACGAAATCGACGCTTGTATAGCACGGACTGGCGTGATGGCAGATGAAATCGCCCAGGTAATGCAGGAAAATTTAGCGCGCCGCACTTACACAATGTCATTGATGGCAATGGTATTTTTACCCAGCACTTTTTTAACCGGTTTATTTGGCGTTAACCTTGGCGGTATACCCGGTGGAGGATGGCAATTTGGTTTTTCACTTTTTTGTATTCTGTTAGTCGTTCTTATTGGTGGTGTTGCTTTATGGTTGCATCGTAGTAAATGGTTGTAACAAAAGCAATTTTTCCAGGGTTCTGTATACAAAAACACCGTAAAGTTTGAGCGAAGTCAATAAACTCCCTACCTATTCAGGGCAATATCTCTCCCGCAGGTGAATGCAACGTCAAGCGATGGGCGTTGCGCTCCATATTGTCTTACTTCCTTTTTTGAATTACTGCATAGCACAATTGATTCGTACGACGCCGACTTAGATGAGTCGGCTTTTTTTTGCTTGTTATTCCTCAACGTCTACCCTTTAAGAGTCAACGCAATGATCGGAGGGAAATATGACGACGCTCATTTATTTGCAACTTCCTTATCCTGACCCGATACCTGGTGATTCTGTTCCGGTTCCCGACCCCATCCCTCGTCCACAACCCATGCCCGACCCGTCGCCGGATGAAGAGCCGATTAAATTGTCGCATCGTGAGCGGAGATCTGCGAGGATACGCGCCTGCTGACTTTGCGTCGATGACCATGAGAATAGATTGTGACCGCTTTTTCTACCCTTAACGTTTTGCCTCCTGCCCAGCTCGCTAACCTTAATGAGTTGGGTTATTTAACCATGACGCCGGTGCAGGCCGCCGCACTTCCTGCGATTCTGGCCGGAAGAGATGTTCGCGTGCAGGCGAAAACCGGCAGCGGCAAAACGGCGGCGTTTGGCCTGGGGTTATTACAGCATGTTGATGTCACATTGTTTCAGACTCAGGCCTTAGTGCTGTGCCCGACTCGTGAACTGGCGGATCAGGTCGCAGGGGAGTTGCGTCGGCTGGCTCGTTTTCTGCCGAATACCAAAATTCTGACCTTATGCGGCGGCCAGCCGTTCGGCATTCAGCGTGATTCACTACAGCATGCGCCACATATTATCGTGGCTACGCCGGGTCGTTTGCTGGATCACCTACAAAAGGGCACTGTGACGCTGGATGCCCTGAATACATTGGTCATGGATGAAGCCGATCGTATGCTGGATATGGGATTTAGCGATGCGATTGATGACGTGATTCGCTTTGCGCCAGCTTCTCGCCAGACGCTCTTATTTTCAGCGACCTGGCCGGAAGCCATTGCCGCGATAAGCGGACGTGTTCAGCGCAACCCTTTAGCTATTGAAATAGATACGACAGAAGCTTTGCCCCCCATTGAACAACAATTTTATGAGACTTCTGCCCAGGGCAAAATTCCATTATTGAAACGACTATTAAGTCTGCATCAGCCATCGTCTTGTGTTGTGTTTTGTAATACCAAAAAAGATTGTCAGGCTGTTTACGATGCCTTGAATGAGGCAGGGCAAAGTGCTCTGGCGTTACATGGCGATCTGGAGCAGCGTGAGCGGGATCAGACTCTGGTGCGTTTTTCTAACGGCAGCGCTCGTGTTCTGGTGGCGACCGATGTCGCTGCGCGTGGTCTGGATATTAAATCTCTTGAGCTGGTGGTGAATTTTGAGCTGGCGTGGGACCCTGAAGTTCATGTGCATCGCATCGGGCGTACGGCTCGCGCAGGAAATAGCGGTTTGGCGATCAGTTTTTGTGCACCGGAAGAGGCGCAGCGGGCCAATATCCTCTCAGATATGTTGCAGATAAAACTTAACTGGCAAACACCGCCAGCCAGCAGCGCCGTTGTGCCGCTGGAAGCTGAAATGGCGACGCTGTGCATTGATGGTGGGAAAAAAGCCAAAATGCGCCCTGGTGATGTGCTGGGGGCGCTGACTGGTGATATCGGCCTGGAGGGGGCGGATATTGGAAAAATAGTCATACATCCGGCGCATGCGTATGTCGCAGTGCGACAGGCAGTTGCTCATAAGGCATGGAGGCAGTTACAGAGCGGGAAGATTAAAGGAAAAACGTGTCGTGTACGGTTGTTGAAATAACGAAATGTTGTATTGCCGGATGCAACACGGGGGGCCTGTCGGGCCTACAAAAGAGTGGAAACAGTGTAGGCCCGATAAACTTGCGCATCGGGCAATGTATTGTTACTTAACTTCAACCACATTCAGCCGTAACTCATCCAGCTGATGGTCATCTTCTTCAGGCTGCCAGCCAGCAGGTTGTAGCGGGATCTCTTCGCGATCGAACGCCAGATCACCGCCATTAACCACTTCTGAATCATGGTTAATGCCTTTGAAATCAAAAAGATTGGTATCACACAGATGTGAAGGCACCACATTCTGCATGGCGCTGAACATCGTCTCAATACGTCCGGGATAACGCTTATCCCAGTCACGCAACATATCAGCAATGACCTGACGTTGTAGATTAGGCTGCGAGCCGCACAGATTACACGGGATAATCGGGAACGCTTTTGCATCGGCAAAGCGTTGAATGTCTTTTTCGCGGCAGTAAGCCAGCGGACGAATCACGATATGTTTGCCATCATCGCTCATCAGCTTCGGTGGCATACCTTTCATCTTGCCGCCGTAGAACATGTTTAAGAACAGTGTTTGCAGGATATCATCACGATGGTGACCCAGTGCGATTTTCGTTGCGCCCAGTTCTGTTGCTGTACGGTAAAGAATGCCGCGACGCAGACGAGAGCAGAGTGAACAGGTTGTTTTGCCTTCAGGGATCTTCTCTTTTACGATCCCGTAAGTGTTTTCTTCGACAATCTTGTACTCAACGCCCAGCTTTTCTAGGTACTTCGGTAGAACATGTTCAGGGAATCCCGGCTGTTTTTGATCAAGGTTAACGGCCACCAATGAGAAACTGATTGGCGCGCTTTGCTGCAAATTGCGCAGAATCTCCAGCATGGTATAGCTGTCCTTTCCCCCGGAAAGGCAGACCATAATACGGTCGCCATCTTCAATCATATTGAAGTCAGCAATGGCTTCGCCTACGTTGCGGCGCAGGCGTTTTTGCAATTTGTTGAGATTGTATTGTTCTTTCTTTGTAATTTGTTGATTTTCTTGCATTATTTAAGTTCTCTGGTACTAAATGGGGCAAATTGGGGGCAAACTTTGCAACTACGATAACCGCGCATTCAACATGGCTACCTGTTCGTCGTTCATGTCATCAATCCACATACCGTAAATTTCATACCCCATCTGGCTGGCTATAAATGCCGGGTTCGCTCCTGCCGTCAACAGTCAGCAGGCAAAAGTATGCCGCGTATGGTACGGATTACGGCGGCGAATGCCAGCACGTTTTACTGGTGGATCTCATCTTGCCCTTAAACTGCTTACCCGGTAATAAGGTTTCTGTTTAGGGACTTTTGTTTTAACCAGTGAGTATATTGCCTCCTTCTGGCTGCTGTAGATCTGGAGTGCCTCATAGAAGAGGAAGCATTGCTGCTGACGGCTTTCTACCGACAATAAATAATATATAATTGATTAAATTAATTTCTCAAAATATTTTTTGTTAATTTTAATTATTGTTTTTATTTTGTGTTGTCATAAATATTGGTCTTATTTAATAAGGTTTAACATGCTGGCTTTATCGAATTTACATTATTTTACAGATGGTTTTTTATTCATACCGTTGTAACCATCTTGTGATGTGTGTTATTCATTCTTTGCAGTATGGATGTGTATAATCATGGACAATATTTTTAATATGTCAGTTACTACTTTGAATCTTTCTCGTATTTCTAAATTATCCTCTACCGCAGTGCAATCCTTGCAGGATATAGTCCGAAGAGAATATAAAGTAAATCTCTCTGCCTGGGGGCGGTTATATTCTATTCATTATGTCAAGATGTTGGATGGTTTTAGCGTAGAGCTTGTTAAAGGTAGTTTTCTGGACAAGCTACTGAGGCGTGAATATAGAATGGCTGAGATTGTCATTGAACTGGAAAGGCAGCTTAATGGTGGAAATACTTTCCTTGAAGCATACTTTGCTTTTTCACAAAGAGAATTGTCCAGTGCTGATTGGAAGAAACGGACGGATCTTGCTGCGCAAGAAAAAATACCTTGCCGATCTTTCAATGTTAATCCCGGAGATTTCTCTTGTTCAAAAGGTGTTTTGACATGTCAATGATGCCCGATACACCGGGAAAAGGTGTGTTTATGAAATATACCGGAGCACTGCTATCTTTTTAGTTTGCCATGAAGGGCAACTATCACTTGGTTAAAATGTCGGTATCTTAGCCTCTGAGTTGAAGGCAGAAGGTTGCAGAACTGATGATAACAAAAGGAGTTTTGTCCAGACGTATTCAGAATACCTCAGGAAGAGTTCATATCTTCTGATATCTTTTGGTTATATAGTGGCCATGAAATATGGCCACTGCCAGTCAAATGAGCATCAGCAGCTTAAATTAACGATACCCTATAAACTCCCGATCACGATCAAAGGCTTAATTGATCTCATCATTCTCGCCAGATATAAACGCATATGTGCTGCTCTCTTATATATCGTTATTAAGAGATAGCGTAAATTGCAAGTCAGGTAAAGAAAAATCTATTTTTACACAGAGAATAGCTTTATTTTCAGCAACATATTTTTGCTTGTTTAACATGTAAGTATAAAAAGCGCCATGAAAAACCTTCATGGCGGAGTACATGTCTGCACAAACTATGATGAAAGTAGAGTGGCATATGCCACATCATTAATTTACACAGATGATAAACAAATGTAAACATGATTTTCAGAGAGAGCACGATGATATCTATAATAACAACTTTCCAAAGTGGTTGAATCTGGATAGATATTTTAAATAAAAAATTTAAACCAAATTTTTGTGCTAAAATATCAAAACAAATCAGTGAAAATGTAATGTTAATAATATAATTTATTTTTTCGTGGGTAAATGTTGATAGCAACGTTAACATTTTCCACGATAGAACTGAATTCTCTTATATTCAATAAACCTCCGGTATTTTTTGATTTTAATTGAATTGCTTTATTACTTTAGAGATATTCGCGGGAGTAACAATGGCGTTGTTTTTATGATGTTTGCTTCTCGCCCCATGCATTGACAAACCGGGGCGTGGATTCTGGAGCTATTGACAATCTAATAAAAGCCGCGGCACGTCGTATGCAAGAACGTGCCGCGGCAGGCTGGGAAACTTTCGATAGTGCGAGTATTGAATGGTTTCCAGCCGAAATTGATTCTATTAAAAAACATTCTGAACACGCAATTTACAATTCGCCAATTGAACGGTTTTAAGATTTTTCTTGATGGTGAAAATGAGGTTCCAAAACGCAGGTTATCGTTGTTTATTGTCGGTGCAGATGATTTCTGGCATTTTGAAATATTGGCGGGAAAACGTCAGCACATTTGCGAAGTGAATCAAAAAGCCCGCAGCGATGTGCGGGCGTGAGGGTTAGCGTACAACCAGTACGGAGCACTCAGCGTGACGCACTACGGCGGCGGCGTTAGAGCCGAGCAGATAGGTGGTGATGTCTGGCCGATGGGAGGCGATGATGATCATATGAGCAGAGAGCTTTTTCGCCATTTCCAGAATACGATCTTTTGGTGAGCCTTCTTCGGCATGGATGTGAACTCTGTCGGTCGGGAGTTTGAACTTTTTAACGATTTCTTCAAGTTGCGATTTAGCTTCCGCTTTCAGGTCTTCCATTGCCGGTAATTCTGCGGAATACGCTAAACCCAGAGAGGCATAGTAGGGCAGGGAAGGTATTACCGTCAGGAAATGAACCTTTGCATCATCAATCTTTGCCTCAGCTTCAACGTGATTAATCACGCGTTGAGTTAATTCTGAATCAGAAATATCAATAGGGACAAGAATCGTTCTGTGCATAAAACCTCCTGTTTTAGTATCCGCATAAAGTGTAACGCCAGATGACACTTTTTGTGTAATGACGGAGTTCACATTTTTAATTTAGATCAAGGGAGGTGTCATAAGCAGAAAAAGCCCGCCACAGAGGCGGGCTGGCAGGATTAGAACTGGTATACCAGACCTAAAGCAACGATATCATCGGTAGAAATACTGTTTGCTGAGTAGAAGTTATCATCGTCATCAAGCAGGTTGATTTTATAATCAACATAGGTAGACATATTTTTGTTGAAATAATAAGTTGCGCCAACATCTGCGTATTTAACCAGATCTTTATCTCCGTCAGTTCCGGTTAAGTCTTTGCCTTTAGACATCAGGAAAGAAGCCGTCGGGCGCAGGCCAAAATCAAACTGATACTGGGCGGTAACTTCAAAGTTTTGGGTTTTGTTAGCGATGGTGTTTGCTGAGTTACCGTATGGCGTCATATTGCGGGTTTCGGAGTACATGGTTGCCAGATAGGTGTTGTTAGCATCGTATTTTGCCCCGGCGGTCCAGGCATCAGCTGTATCGCCTTCTGCTGTAGAGTATTCGACTTGTTGATTGGTACGGTCAGAACTGGTATAGGCGCCACCGG
>NZ_BBMY01000168.1 GCF_000759775.1 Escherichia albertii NBRC 107761 = DSM 17582 | reverse complement strand
AACCGCGCGTTTTTTCATCAAAACACTCGTTAATGTGCCATAAAACAAGCAATTTGCCGTTTTTGCAACCGCAATCACAATTCCTGATGGCATACTAAGGAGGAATAAAAAGAAAAAGGAAGATAAGTAATGCCTTTAAGCGCACAACAGTTAGCTGCACAGAAAAACCTTTCGTATGTTCTGGCTGAGAAGCTGGCGCAACGGATCTTAAAAGGTGAATATGCACCCGGCGCTATTCTGCCCGGTGAAATAGAGCTGGGTGAGCAATTTGGAGTGAGTCGTACCGCAGTGCGGGAAGCGGTCAAGACGTTGACAGCAAAAGGAATGGTTTTGCCACGTCCACGAATTGGCACCCGCGTAATGCCTCAATCCAACTGGAACTTTCTTGATCAGGAATTGCTCACCTGGTGGATGACGGAAGATAACTTTCATCAGGTCATTGATCACTTTCTGGTTATGCGTATCTGTCTGGAGCCGCAAGCCTGTTTACTGGCTGCAACGATTGGCACCGCAGAACAGAAGGCGCATCTCAATACGTTAATGGCCGAGATGGCGGCGTTAAAAGAACATTTCCGCCGGGAACGTTGGATTGAGATCGATATGGCCTGGCATGAACACATTTATAAAATGAGCGCCAATCCATTTTTGACTTCTTTCGCCTCACTATTTCATTCGGTTTATCACACTTACTTTACGTCGATAACCAGCAACACCGTGATAAAACTGGATCAGCATCAGGCGATTGTCGATGCAATAATCCAAAGTGACGGCGACGCGGCTTTCAAAGCGTGTCAGAGGCTTTTACTCACCTCCGAGAAGTAATACAACCTAACGGAACATTGAATGAGCGAGAGAAAAAAGCGCAGTATGGCGGGATTACCGTGGATTGCGGCAATGGCCTTCTTTATGCAGGCTCTTGATGCCACCATTCTGAATACCGCCTTACCCGCTATCGCTCATAGTCTCAATCGTTCACCTCTTGCCATGCAATCGGCCATCATCAGTTATACGCTGACAGTAGCAATGCTTATTCCGGTAAGTGGATGGTTGGCCGATCGCTTTGGCACGCGCCGCGTTTTCACCATTGCCGTGAGTCCGTTCACCGTAGGTTCTCTGGCCTGCGCACTTTCTAACTCGCTGCCACAATTGGTTGTCTTTCGTGTTATTCAAGGAATAGGCGGCGCAATGATGATGCCAGTCGCTCGCCTGGCGCTACTGCGTGCTTATCCCCGCAATGAACTTCTCCCAGTATTGAATTTTGTCGCTATGCCCGGTCTGGTGGGGCCTATTTTAGGGCCAGTTCTTGGCGGGGTACTGGTTACCTGGGCGACATGGCACTGGATCTTCTTAATCAATATCCCCATTGGTATTGCGGGTCTTCTCTATGCCCGCAAACATATGCCCAACTTCACCACCGCACGACGTAAGTTTGATATCAGCGGTTTCTTACTCTTTGGTTTTAGCCTTGTTCTCTTCTCAAGCGGAATAGAGCTGTTCGGGGAAAAGATTGTCGCCAGTTGGATTTCCTTGACAGTGATTGTCGTCAGCATAGGGTTACTGCTTCTTTATATTCTTCATGCTCGCCGAACGCCAACCCCATTAATTTCATTAGAACTGTTTAAAACTCGTACTTTCTCAATTGGTATCGTAGGTAATATCGCAACCCGTCTGGGGACTGGCTGTGTTCCGTTTCTGATGCCATTGATGTTACAGGTTGGTTTTGGCTATCAGGCGTTTATTGCCGGCTGTATGATGGCGCCAACGGCGTTAGGTTCCATTATTGCGAAATCGATGGTTACACAGATTTTACGGCGTCTGGGTTATCGCCATACGCTAGTGGGGATCACGGTGATTATTGGACTGATGATAGCCCAGTTCTCTTTGCAATCTCCGTCGATGGAAATATGGATGTTGATTCTGCCGTTGTTCATTTTAGGGATGGCCATGTCGACGCAATTCACCGCCATGAACACCATTACGCTTGCCGATTTGACGGATGATAATGCCAGCAGTGGTAACAGCGTTCTGGCGGTCACGCAACAACTGTCGATCAGTTTAGGCGTTGCTGTTAGTGCGGCCGTTCTGCGCGTTTATGAAGGGATGGAAAGCACAACGACTGTTGAACAATTCCACTATACGTTCATCACGATGGGGATTATTACTGTTGCTTCCGCAGCAATATTCATGCTTCTGAAAGCAACGGATGGTAATAATTTAATTAAAAGACAGCGCAAATCTAAGCCGAGCCACGTGCCATCAGAACCGGAGTAAGTTGTAACCGTTGTTGCTGCAATGTCGGCTGAGCCATCCGATGGATTAATACATCAATCGCCAGCTCCCCCAGTTCATCTTTGGGTTGATGGATAGTCGTGAGCGGCGGCGTCATAAAACTTGCCAGTTCAATATCGTCATAACCAATCACCGCAATATCCTGTGGGATACGTAACCCCGACTGATATAACGCCTGATACACGCCAACGGCCATGGCATCGTTTCCGGTAAAAACCGCCTGTGGACGCTGCGAGTGTGATAGCAATGCTTGCATTGCTTCAAATCCACCATTGAACTCGAAATCGCCAGTGACTTCATAGCCGACTGGAATCTCCAGCCCGGCGCGTTTCATTGCCGTGCGATAACCTTCTAACCGTAAACGCGCAGGTGTTTTATCCAGCGGCCCCGTAATGCAGGCGATGCGGGTATAGCCTCTGTCAATAAGATGTTGAGTCGCTAAGTCTCCGCCCAGCAAGGAATTATCCTGAATGAGATCGCTATCGCCATCAAAGGGCGCCCAGTCCATCATCACAGTAGGGACTGTCGGATAACGTTGCATGATTTCGCGCGAAGGCTGGTGTGTTTCGGTGCAGAGTAACAGCAAGCCATCAACACGCTTTTGCATCAATGTTTCCAGATTGCGATTCATTCGCTGCTCATCGCCTTCAGTATTACAAAGGACAAGACTGTAGCCACGTTCAAAGCAACTGCGTTCAACGCCACGGACCAGTTCAGAGTAGAAAGGATTGGTACTGGCAGTAATCAACATGCCAATAGTTCGTGTCTGATTAAGTTTGAGGCTACGCGCCAGTGCTGAAGGCGCGTAATTGAGTTCTTTAATCGCCATTTCCACTTTGGCGGTAATCGCTTCACTGACGAAGCGATCTTTATTGATGACGTGAGAAACCGTTGAAGTGGAAACACCCGCCAGGCGGGCAACATCCTTCATCGTAGCCAATCGTCACCTCTGCCTGTCTAAAAACGCATCGATCTCTTCCCGCCATGGTACGGAAGGTTGTGCGCCTGTCCGCGTCACGGCAATCGCAGCAGCAGCATGAGCAAAACGAATCGCCTCTGCCAGTGTTTTTTCTTCCAGCAATGCCGTGATTAACGCACCATTAAAAGTATCTCCGGCAGCAATGGTATCGACAGCCTGCACCCGGAATCCGGGAACGCGCTGACCTTCGCCATTCACGCTAGCCCACACGCCACGACTTCCTAAGGTAATCAGTACGGTATGGATACCTTTATCATGCAGAACCTGTGCCGCCTTCGCCGCATCTTCATCATTTTCAACACGAATCCCGGTGAGTTTTTCGGCTTCCGTTTCGTTTGGCGTAATAATGTCCACCAGCGTCAACAGTTCGTCAGGAAGTTCACGAGCCGGAGCGGGGTTAAGCGCAACGATAGTCTTATTTTGATGGGCGATTTTCGCCGCTGCCATCACACTTTCGAGTGGTGATTCCAGTTGCATTAATAATGCCGACGCGTTGGCAATGCGTTCACGTTGCGCTTCCACTAGCGTCGGGGAAAGGGCCGCGTTAGCGCCGGCATGAATACCAATGACATTCTCTCCTTCGCCATTAACAAAAATCAGCGCCACGCCCGTTGATTCACCTTTGATCACACTTATCGGAGAAATATCGATGTTATCAGTAGCGAGTTGCTGACGTACGCTCTCGCCGATGCTGTCATCGCCCGTGCAGGCGATAAACGCGATATTCGCGCCGCTACGCCCTGCAGCCACAGCCTGGTTCGCGCCTTTGCCGCCAAATGCGACTTGATAGTGGCGACCGGTTACGGTTTCGCCAGGAGTAGGAAAAGATTGAAGATTAAGGATATGGTCAGCATTAATGCTGCCAAGAACGACGAGGCTGCCTGCGTTTTGCATATTTGGAATGTCCATAAAATGCGCCACCGGATTAGGGTGGCGCGTGCCCTGCTTTTCTTTATATTACACGTTCATCTATCGATGACGTATTGGTGTCACCATCAGTTCATAACGCCTGATTCAAGACTACTGCTTAACAACCAGTTTCAGCTCAACCGGATATTTAGCCTGAACTTTCTCGCCTTTCAGCACTTTATCGGCGGTTTCGACGCCTTTCGCGCCAATCTGATCGGGTAGCTGAGCGATAGTCGCTGCCAGTTTGCCATCATTCACCGCTTTTTCGCCATCGGGTGTACCGTCAAATCCGACAACCATCACATCCGATTTACCGGCAGTTTGCAGTGCGCGCAGTGCGCCCAGCGCCATTTCATCGTTCTGTGCAAATACAGCCTGCACATCTGGATGAGCGGTCAGCAAATTCTGCATCACGTTCAAACCTTTGGTGCGGTCGAAATCTGCCGGCTGGCTGGCAAGGACGTTAAATTTGTGAGCAGCAACGGCCTGCTGGAAGCCTTCGCCGCGTTCACGAGCCGCGGATGTTCCGGCAATACCTTGCAGTTCGATAACTTTGGCACCTTCACCTGCTTTTTTCGCGATGTAATCGCCCGCAATTTTACCGCCCAGTACGTTATCGGAAGCAATGTGGCTCACGACTTCACCTTTCGTGGCCTGGCGGTCGAGAGTGATAACCGGGATGTTCGCCTGGTTAGCCATCTTCACAGCATTACCCACTGCGTCAGAGTCCGTCGGGTTAATCAACAGAATTTTGGTGCCGCGAACGGTTAAATCCTGCACGTTCGCCAGTTCTTTTGCCGGGTTATTCTGGGAGTCCAACACCACCAGGTTATAGCCGAGTTTATCCGCCTCTTTCTGCGCGCCATCTTTCAGGGAAACAAAAAACGGATTGTTAAGCGTGGAAACCACCAGTGCGATGGTGTCTTTTGCCATCGCATTCGCACTGACGGTGGCGCTTAGCGCAACAGCGGAAACCAGGGTAGCCAGTTTTTTCATGTTCATATTCAAGATGTCCTGTAGTCGTTATTACTGTTTTTTGTTGTCTACCAGCACCGCCAGCAAAATCACCACCGCTTTGACGATCATCTGGTAATAGGAGGAAACACCTAACAAATTCAAACCATTATTAAGGAAGCCAAGAATTAATGCGCCGATCAACGTCCCAACAATGCGACCTTTACCGCCCGCCAGACTTGTACCGCCCAGAACCACCGCCGCAATAGCATCCAGTTCATAGCCCGTTCCCGCCGTCGGTTGCGCAGAGGAAAGGCGCGCCACTTCAATGATCCCGGCCAGTGACGCCAGCAGACCACAAAGAGAATAGACGATGATTTTGATTTTATTGACGTTGATACCAGAAAGGCGCGTTGCGGCTTCGTTACCGCCCAACGCGTAGATGTAACGCCCCAGACGCGTGTGATGCAGCATGTACCAGGCTGCGAGGAAGACAATCCCCATAATCCACACTGGCGTCGGTACGCCCAGCGGACGACCAATACCAAACCAGCCAAACAGGTCGGCATTCTCAGTAAAGCCGGTGTTTACCGGGCTACCGTTGGTGTAAACCATCGTTACGCCACGCAGTAACAACATCATCACGAGGGTAGCGATAAATGCCTGAACACGGCCTTTCGCCACAATCACTCCGGTTACCGCGCCAATTGCAGCCCCTAATGCCAACGCCGCAGCAACAGCCACCAGCGCGTTGACTTCAATGCCGACGATAGATGCAGCCACTGCGCCGGTCAGCGCCAACAGAGAACCGACGGACAAGTCTATTCCTGACGTCAGGATCACCAGCGTCATCCCGACCGCCATAATGGCGTTCACCGAGGTTTGCTGGAGAATATTGAATAAGTTATTGATGGTGAAAAAGTTTGGGCTTAACGTCGAGACAATCGCGATCAGCACCAGCAGAGCGATAAGCGATTTCTGCTCCATCAGCCACGCTTTCGTGAAATAACGGCGACCAGAGGCAGTCTGGGTTGTCATTTTTTTACTCCTGATTCACGCGATTTAGCTTGCCCACAGCGGCAGCCATTAACACTTCCTGGGTGGCCTGCTCACGAGTAAATTCCCCGCTGAGATGCCCTTCATGCATAACGATGATGCGATCGCTCATGCCTAATACTTCAGGCATCTCCGATGACACCAGAATGATGCTCAAACCATCGGCTTTGAACTGGTTAATCAGTTGATAAATTTCTTTTTTCGCGCCGACATCCACGCCGCGGGTAGGTTCATCAAGGATCAACACTTTTGGGCGTGTCATCAGACCGCGGGCAATTGCCACTTTTTGCTGATTACCGCCAGAGAGCAGACCAATCGCCTGTTCCATCGACGGTGTTTTTACATTGAACAGGCGAATAAAATCACTCACCGCCTGCTGTTCATCAGTATGCTTCAGACTGCCGCCAGTACGGCTGAAGTAACGCAGCGCAGTCAGCGACATGTTCTCTTTTACTGACATGCCCAGCACTAAACCGTCACGTTTACGGTCTTCGGAGATATACACAATGCTATTCGCCAGACCATCCTGCGGTGAACGGGTAACGACTTCATGCCCATCCAGGGTGACGTAACCGCTGGTGCGCGGCAGTGCGCCGTAGAGCACTTTCATCAGTTCGGTACGCCCAGCGCCCATCAAACCAGAGACGCCAAGAATTTCGCCTTTGCGTAAGGTAAAAGAGACATCGTTAACGCCAGGTCCGCAGAGATTATCGACTTTCAGGCGGATATCTCCCGGCGCTTTGTCCAGATGTGGATACTGATCTTCCAGCTTGCGGCCCACCATCATCTCAATCAGCGAATCTTCGGTCAGTGATGCCACTTCGCGCTCAGCAATAAATTGTCCGTCACGGAAAACGGTAACGTCATCGCAAATCTCGAAAATTTCTTTCATGCGGTGGGAGATATAGACAATACCGCGGCCTTGCGATTTCAACTCGCGGATGACGCGGAACAAGGATTCAGTTTCGGTATCGGTCAGCGCATCAGTCGGTTCATCCATAATGATGACTTTCGACTCAAAGCTCAGCACTTTGGCGATTTCAACCATCTGCTGATCACCGATGGAAAGATCGCCCACCAGCTTGTCGCTTTTAAAGCGCAGGTTAAGTTTGGCTAACAGTTTATCCGCTTCGGCATACATGGTTTTCCAGTCAATTTTGCCAAAGCGATTGACAAACTCACGACCAAGAAAAATGTTTTCCGCAATGGTCAACTGTGGGATTAAGTTCAGTTCCTGGTGGATAATGCCGATCCCAGCTTCCTGGGAAGATTTCGGCCCGGTAAATGTCGTTTCTTTCCCCAACCATAAAAGCGTACCGGCATCGCGAGTATAGATACCCGTAAGCACTTTCATCATGGTGGATTTACCCGCGCCGTTTTCGCCCACCAGCGCCATCACGCGGCCCGGATAGACATTTAACGCGGCGCCCGAGAGGGCTTTTACGCCCGGGAACGCTTTATCGATACCTATAAGCTGTAGTAACGCTTCCATGACGACCTCAGAACGTCACGCCAGCGCAGAGAATGATATTCGCATACGGAGAACATTCTCCGCTGCGAATTACCGCCTGACTTTCTGAGGTTTGTTGTTTGAATTGTTCATGCGTGGTGTAACGAATTTCAATGGTGTTTCCCTGGTGTTTTTGCAGCTGCTCAAGGTGAGTGAGCAACGTTTCGTGGAGTTGCGGATTATGTTGTTTGATCTCTTCCGCGATAATGGCTGCCTCGACCTGCATTTCGCTTGTCACAACGCCCAGCACCTGCATAAAAGAAGGTACGCCCTGGGTTAATGCCATATCGATACGTGTTGTATTTTTAGGGATGGGTAAACCCGCATCACACACCACCAGCGTATCGGTATGCCCCAGACGGGAGATCGCCGACGAAATGTCAGAATTAAGAACGACGCCTTTTTTCATTTTTTTCTCCATCAGCGAAACGTTTCGCTGACCCGCAGTTTAATCCTGACTGAACAGGAAAAACTATCGCGACGTTACAGAAATGTGATCAACATCGAAACGTTTTACATCGTGAGTAAACATGAA
>NZ_BBMY01000169.1 GCF_000759775.1 Escherichia albertii NBRC 107761 = DSM 17582 | reverse complement strand
CATTACCCTAACATCCATTGCACGCCCTGATTGGCGGCAATGGGTTTCCCAAACTGGATACGTTCTTTGGTATAGGCAATCGTGGCATCCAGCGCGCTCTGCGCGATACCCAACGCAATTGCCGCGCAACTCAATCTCCCGCCGTCTAATGTCTCCATGGCAATATGGAATCCTTGCCCCTCCGCACCTAAACGCGCGCTTTCTGACACGACACAGTCGCTGAAACTGACGGAACACGTATCCGAACCGTTCATCCCCATTTTTTCTTCTGGAATACCAATACTGATTCCCGGATTATCTCGTTCCACCAGGAATGCCGTGATCCCTTTGACTCCGCGACTTTTGTCGGTCATTGCGAAAACAATGTAGAACGCTCCTTGCGGCGCGGCAGTGATCCATAGCTTGGAACCGTTGATGACATACTCATTACCGCAACGTACAGCTACCGTCTGCTGGGCCGCTGCATCACAACCCGCACCGGGTTCTGACAGACAAAAACAACCTATTTTTTCACCGCTGACGACTCCTGGCAGTAGACGCTGTCGGGTTTCCTCGTCGGCGTATTTCTCAATAACAGGCCCCGTTAGCGAACACTGAGATCCCATTATCATCGCGTGTGCTGCGCTGACCTTAGACATTTCTTCGGTCGCCAGAACGTAGCTAATAATGTCCGCTTCCGTTCCACCATATGCTTCGCCAATGTTGAAACCAAACAGTCCTGCCGCGCCCATCGGGGCAATACTCTCAACCGGAAAGCGATGTGCTTTATCAATTTCAGCCGCAATAGGCCTGACTTCGGCATTGACAAACTCCCGCACCATATCCCTGATCAGGATTTGTTCTTCAGTAAGCTGTAAATTCATTTGCCATATCTCTCTTAAACTTAAAAAGTTGTGCTCATGCGGATAAGGAATTAACCACCGAAAGCCGTAATAGATGCCGGTAACACTGCGTATAGCAGCAACATGAAACACATCGCGATCAGTGGTATCGCTAACGTCAGAATGCCAACCGGACCATAGCCTTCTTTATGGCTGACTCCGCATACACTCAGAACGGTGACAATCAGGCCATTAAACGGCGGTGTCGTACTCATACACGACATTGTCGCCACACGGTGCAAAGCCCCCTGATCAACAACCGTTGCTGGGAACATGCTGGCGATCAGCGGCATCGCGACGCTTAGCGCGCCAGAACCTGAGCCGCTAATAAACACCAGGGCGCCAACAGAGATTGCCGTTACCATCAATGGACTGAGACCGGAATGAACAATGGCCTGAAAAGATTGCTGGAAAGCAGGAAGTGTCATCACCAGCGCGCCAAAACCGACAATGACCGCCGTATTGAACAATGACATGACACCTTCCATCGTGCCTGCGGCCAGGTTACTGACAATCGCTTTCCAGTCCAGATAGCGCAAATAGACAACTAATGCGGCGATGATTGCAGAAAACAGCGCAATCGCGGGATCCCACTTCAAAATATTCAATACCACCAGCAATACGAGCATGGGTAATAGCGCGACAACTACGTGTGGCAAGGTGCGGGTCGCATTATCTTTTCCGGCTTTGGCACTCTTTTCGTCCTCCTGCCAGCCTTCGCCATTCGCCCTCACCCGTTTAAACAACCAACTCAGATACAGCACCACCAACGTAACCTGAAACAACGCAGTAAGCATGCCGGGAACCAGTCCGGCTGTAGCCGACGTACCAAGATATTTCATCGGTATTAAATTCTGGATTTGCGGAGAACCCGGCATAATCATGACAAATGTACCGGCACCCGCGAAATAGACTGCGGGGATTAATCGACGAGGTAAATTCGCTTTGCGGAACAGACTTACCATCATGGAATAGACAGTGAATAACGCAACAAATACAGATACGCCGCCATACGCCAGAATTGCACAGGCGGCTACCAGAGAAGGAATTACCGCTTTCTGACCAAATTTTCCGATAATAAAAGATGCCACGCTATCTGCCGCGCCGCTAATTGCGGTAAGTTTTCCAAATATTGCGCCAAGAACAAAAATAAAGAAAAAATTGCCGAAATAGCCTCCCACTCCCGCCGTATACACCTTCAGAATAGTATCTAATGGATTAATCGTTCCCGGAGAAGTTATCCATGCCGTTGTTGCGAGAAACAAACTTGTGACAAATACAGCGATAAATACATGAATCCCCTTCATACACATGGCCATTAATATGAAGAGGCCGATAATCAGACAGACGATGCCCATAAGAACTCACTTATATTCAGTCAGTCAATTACGGTTTGAGAACAATAATAAATACGTTCATGCATGAATGAACCAAACCGTAATAATTGTTATAGAATAATTAATTTACAGATAAAACATCGGCAAACGTCTGCAACGCAGTTCGTGCCTGCTCATATGTCTTCGTCTGCTGATCTACTTCGATAATAATCGAAGGAATACCTTCTTTATCGAGATATTTTTTTATCACCGGCGCATCGAATTCTTCGGGATCACAGAACTTTGTCAGCAGATAAACGACGCCATCGGCATTATTCTGGCGAACCATCTCTGCCAGTAATCTCCCACGTTTCTTTTCTACGTCATATAAAAGCGAGCATCCTTCCAGCTCTGCAATCTGGCGGGAAAGTGCTGTCCATGGATTTGGATCGGCAGGAACATCCTGGCGAAACTGTCGGGATTCATGCGCCACTTCATCCGCTACAATAGCCATATGGTTATCAGCAAGGATCTGCAGGATTGTGGGACTATCGGCAATAATCCCCGTAACAACGATTTTGTGGCCTTTCCACTGTTGTAACGGCTGCTGTTTTGTCAGCGTAATGATGTCCCACAGATATCGGGTATGCTCGATGACATCCATAAAGTAACCGCTTTTTATCACCGCACTACGCAAGGCTGGTGTAAAAATATGCGGATACTGAGTCACAACCTGAGAAAATATCCTCAGAGCAGCACGGTGCTGGTTATAAATTTCGATGGCATTAATCAGTCCATCGTCTGTAACTTCCACACCAGAGATTGCGGTTAACCTGGCAGCTATTTTTTTATATTGCTCCGTCAGAAATGTAACACCGCCCGGAGTAGCGCGATTCTGCGGATGTACTAGCTGAATAAACGGTACTTGAGGAACGCCAACTTTCCAGTTTTGTCCAAGGCATTTCAGCGTGTCACACAAAGAGGGAATAATTACCGCCGATAATTTATTCAACGCATTGTCCAGTCCCAACTCAAGAGAGGAGAGCGCCAGCGCACAATAAAATGGTGGAAAATATCGCTTTGCTTCAGAAATATTACGACCTTCCTGTCCCCATATACCAAACGGTACCATACCCGCGGCATAAACAATTTCATATGGCGTATATTCAGGAAAGCAGCCCACCACCTTCTGGTTATTTTTGATAAAATGTTCGAGTTGTTTTGCAGGATTATTCACTATCGCCCGCAGTTGCTCAATTTTTTGGCTGAGTACGTCCATTATTGTTTTCCTCCCTGCATTTCGACCTTATTGGTCGCCATGATCTCCGCCAACGCCTCAATACGCGTAACGTACTGCGCCTCGGAAAAACCTCTGGGATCGGCCTGATCGCCATCAAAAGTCACCGTTGGAATGCTCAATTCACGACGGAGCTTCCTTTCAATTTCAGGCATTATTCCGCTCCACATCTTGCAACTACGATTGATATGGATCACCGCGCCATCCACTTTATTCTGTCGACAAACATCAATACGCATATCTGCCGCTCGTTCCACTGAAACGCAATTAGGCACGTAGGAATAGGCCCGCATCATCTCTTCGCTATTCTGGTAAATAACGCCAAACGCAGTTGCATAAACAGTCGCCGTTACGTTCATTCCATGCTCTTTCAGCGGTGTCGACGTTGCCCTCAGATAAGGCCAGCAGGCAATACCTTCAAATAAAATTCGGTACTTTTCTTCTCCACGCCAGGTGGATTTTTGTTCGCGAATATTTTGTTCCATCTCTTCGCATAGCAATTCAAACGCGTCGGCCGCTTCCTTTTTCCCACGTGCACATACCGCCACCGCCATGTGGTTAAACAAATCAAAGCCATTCATTGGCGAGGGATGATACTGACAATATTCTGCGGCTTTCAGCCAGGCTTTACCTGTACGCTGAGATATTTCACAGACTTCATTAAATCTCTCCATGGAAAATGTTTTTCCCGTAATGCCCTCTAATTTTCTGATAGCATCATCGAACTGAGACTGAATGTAACGTACAGAAATATCATCTGTTTCATAATCATTTTTATAAGGGATGTCGATGAGAATCATTGGGATCTGTAATTCATAAGCAATATTTTCGTACCACTTAATCATGCAGTTACAAATGTTGTTACTGCACAACAGGAAGTCCGGTTGCGGCATATCCATTTCGTCACAGTGTTTTACATCCATGAAAGAAAGACTGATACGGGCATAGGCACAAATATCATTTGAATAACCCATACTCTCAGCGTGCTCACACATCCGTAAACCACCACCTTTAGCAGCAATTGCTGCCGCCTGATTTTCTGGATAAACCACGCAAACATCTAACGTTTCGGCAATTTCCTGCGGGAAATTCGACGCGCACCATCCTATCTTTTCACCACGTTTTTTTGCATCCCAGGCGCGTTGGTAGGCATCTGCGGCAATTTTCTGTAATCGCTTTTTAGCCGGTATATATTCAGATGAAGCTATAGTCACATCGCTCATAAAATTCGTCCTTGTTCAGATTCTTTAATTTTTAACTGGCGGTAAGACTCCCAGGCATATATTGCTGCGCCAATCGCACCGTTATATTGCGAAAGCGGAGAAGTCATCACTGACGCTCCAATCTCCTCGCTGATATAGCGAACAACTTCAAAATTACGTGAAACACCTCCGGTCATTACAACCGGATCCTCAATGCCTACCCGCTTCGCCAGACCAGCAATACGGCCTGACACAGATCGATGAATACCATTAATAATGTCAGGTATCGTTTGGTTATTTGCTAAATGCGAAATCACTTCGCTTTCAGAAAAAACCGTACAGGTCGAGCTGATGGTCACATTCTTCTGTGATTGCGCCCCTTGCGCGGCAAGTTCGGCAATATCCGTCTCCAGAACGCGAGACATCACATCAAGAAATCGTCCAGTTCCTGCGGCACATTTGTCGTTCATCACAAAGTTAAGCAAACGACCTTTCCCATCCATATGCAGCGCTTTTACATCCTGACCGCCAATATCGATAACCGTTCTGACACCCGGAAAGAGGAAATTTGCGCCTTTAGAATGGCAACTCAGCTCACTGACTTCTTTATTGGCTATCGCTAAAGAATTTCGCCCGTAGCCTGTTGCACAAACCCAATGAATATTCTGCAAGTTGCCGCCAACTTGCCGGAAAATATCAGCAATTGCTTTCTCAGGGCCCGAAGTCCCAGCCCCGACCGGGACCAGAGATTTCGCCAAAATTTGGCTGCCATCACGCATCAGGATGCACTTCGAAGCGGATGAACCAATATCAACGCCCAGCGTAAGAATATTTTGCATATCATTACTCCTGACCCACGCTCAGTCACGCCAGACAGCAATATCGTTATCAGCTTCAAGTTGGGTAATTTCCGCTTCGCTGTACCCGAGGTCGCGCAAAATTTGCGGCGTATTTTCCCCTAACAGCGGTGCTCGCAAATAATCCGGCAGACCACATTCACGCAGCGAAATGGGGGGGCGTACCAACGCCTTCTCGCTGCCATTGGCATATTTCATGGAATAAAATACATCAATTGCCCACGCCTGCTCGTCCTGTAGAACTTCTTCCCACGTTTGCGCCACACTGAACGGAATATCATTTTCAATCAGGATCTCCCGCCATTCGCTGGCAGTTTTTTGTTCTATTTGTTGCCAAATGATGTCGTAAACTTCGGGAGACCGCATATGTTTCGCCACTTCCTGCAAACGGGTATAGCGTTCATCTCCAGCCAGATCAGGGCGGCCAATACAGCTAATAAACTTCGGATAGTAAGCGTCATAAACGGGCATACAAATCTGAATGAAACGGTCATCCTTCGTTTTATAAGCAAGGACAAACGGGCTGGTAGTCGTGCGACGATCGATAGGGTAAGGCTGCCCATAATCAGGATATTGCGCAGCCTGAATCATAATTGCCTGGGTATAGATAGAGGTATGCAAAAGATTAGTTGAAACATATTCCCCTTCCCCCGTATTTTTTGCCCGAATATAAGCCGCCAGTGCGCCAGAAACCAACGCCATGGCGCACTGGTGATCGCCCAACCCAGGAATGACGTTCATCGGTACCGTCCCTTTCTGATACAACGATCCCAATATCCCGGCTCGCGCAAAAAAGGCCGTATAATCAAATCCAGGTAAATCCTGATCGGGTCCATTCTCACCATAACCAGTCACACAGGCGTAAACTAATTGAGGAAAACGCTCTTTTAGCATTTCATAATCAAGGCCAGCCCGGGCACGTGCTTTTGGTCGCCAGTTGGTCATAAAAATATCGGCTTTTTCCAGTAGCTGAAATAATATTTTTCGCCCTGATTCTGTCTTTGTATTTAGCGCAATACCTTGTTTATTCGCATTTTCTAAATCAAAAGTCGTATTTTCATATTGATCTAAAGGTCGTCCCTCTGTGGGGGCTGTATAACGTAGGTTATCATCATCAAGGGACTCTATTTTTATTACTGTAGCCCCCATATCAGCCAGAATGCGACCTGCAGCGGGAACTGCAATAAATGTTGCCAACTCAACAACGGTAATGCCTTCCAGTGCTTTCTTCGTCATTTGTTATTCCTCACAATTATATAATCCGGCAAGCGACCAAAACGCTTCTGGCTGTTTTATTCCCTGAACAAAACAAATAATTTATTGATGGAAAACCGTACGCTTTGTATATCTATTTTTCCACATGCGGTAAGTGGGAATGTAGAAAAAAAGAAAATATGCGCCGGAACTTTATATCTCGCCAATCGCTGATGCAGAAAATACATCAATGCTGATTCACTTAATGGCATGTTATTTTTAGGACACACTGCCGCCGCCACAACCTCACCAAGAGACTCTGACGCTAAACCAAAAACACATACCGACTCTACCTCAGGAAATTCAGCGATTGCCGACTCAATCTCTCGTGGGCTGATATTTTCTCCTCCCCTGATAATGATGTCCTTCTTACGCCACAAATAATGGAAGTAGCCATCCCGATCAACAAACCCAATATCTCCTGAATGAAACCATCCATGTGAGTCAATAACATGTTGTGTTTTCTGCGGATCGCCATCGTATCCTGCCATTAGATGATAACCACGGGTACATAACTCCCCTTTATCGCCCGGCGCGCACAATTCCCCGGTAACCCAATCAATTACACACATTTCTACGTAAGGTAGCGGTTTACCGATGGTCGAACCTTTGATCACTAACGAGTCAGAAGGAAATCCCTGAGTACAACATGGCGAGGTTTCAGTTTGACCATAAGAGACCACTATTCCGCTCATACCAAGTCGATGCGTAATATCACGAATAAGTTGCTCTGGGCAGAAAGCTCCCGCAACAATACCTTTTTTCAGCGTATCTATAGCATATTGGGCCAGAGTTTCATGCTGGATAAGACGATTAAAGATCGTTGGCACACCATGCAAAGTCGTACAGCGATAACGTTGTACGGCACTCAATATTTCTTCTGTGTTATAACTATCAAGAATAATAAGCCGACATCCTGTCATTAATGAAAAATATAGCCCAGACACAAGACCAAAACAGTGAAATAAAGGGATGGCAAGGCACAGAACGTCTGTACTATCTATTCCAAGGCGCTGAGCAGAAAAAATAGCATTATTAGTAATATTGCGATGGCTTAAGATGACTCGCTTAGGCATTGCGGTACTTCCTGAGGTCAACTGAATAACCAGAGGATCGATGTGCGACACGGCTTCTACTGACTCTGTATATTTTTCTGCTGAAACAGACGCCCCATGTTCAATAATTTCTGTTAGCGGCAAAACAGCGCTATCATGATTTGTTCCAAGGCCGATGAGTAAACCTGGAACTATATTATGCGGGAGATGTTTAATTATCTGATTAAAATTATTGTCACGGAAACCATCGGCAAAGCAAAGCGCTGTTAGACGACACTCCGACAAAATGTCCTCTAACTCTCTTTCTTTAAAATGAATATTAATACAGAGTGCAGG
>NZ_BBMY01000170.1 GCF_000759775.1 Escherichia albertii NBRC 107761 = DSM 17582 | reverse complement strand
AGGGCAAGCTTACAAAAGCCCGTCCCACGCAAGGGCTGGCGTGGGAGAGTCTCTGCCTGTGGTTAATTTCGCAGCCCATGTATTAACTCTGCTTTGAAGATTTTATGATTTGTTGAAATATTCATCGCAACATATCTTGTTCATAAAAATAATCTGGCTGAGTTCCTCTTCTTATTTTGTAATTATCTTCGTTCATTATCACATCCAGATCTCAGTGCAGTTCATTCTTCACAAGCAGTAGCTTTGGATGGCAAAATATCTCTCAAATTAATAAATAACATGAATAACCGAATAAAAAACATAATCAACATCAATTATTAAATCATTAAAGACGCTACCGCTCTACCCTGATGAATTAATCTGCACATAGCCATCTTAACGTCATGCCCTCAATATTGAGTAATAGATATTATAAATTCAGAATTTATCAAATTTATTTCACAAATAAATACATGGAATAACATGCAAAATAATTATATTTTAAAAAATAGCAATGATTGAAAAACACCAACACTCATCCAGATATAAAGCGATTTGCGCCATTCGATAACATTCTTCTTTAACAGTACAGGCATGCCAGGTATCTGGCGCTCAGGATAATCACTAAAGATTAATGGAGTAAGCGCGGACGATAACTTGTCATTTTTTCACCAGTCACTTCAATTCCCACTTAACCTGCAAGGGTATGTTTTGCATCGTTTATCGATAACAGGTAGGATGCAGCGCCGACAGTTATACCCATAAAGAATAATGGTGAATCTTGTCATCGCCAGGATGAATAAACATTGTTCATGACGGCTTATAAGACTTCTTTCATTAAAACAATCAGGGAGCGCAATGAGTAAACACAACACCGACTCTTCAGATCAACACGCCGCGAAACGCCGCTGGCTTAATGCCCACGAGGAGGGATATCACAAAGCGATGGGCAATCGCCAGGTGCAGATGATCGCCATTGGCGGCGCGATTGGCACTGGTTTGTTTTTAGGCGCAGGCGCACGACTGCAAATGGCGGGTCCGGCGCTGGCGCTGGTCTATTTAATCTGCGGCCTGTTTTCATTTTTTATTCTGCGTGCATTGGGCGAGCTGGTATTACATCGTCCTTCCAGCGGCAGTTTTGTCTCTTATGCCCGTGAGTTTTTAGGCGAAAAAGCGGCTTACGTTGCCGGCTGGATGTACTTTATCAACTGGGCGATGACGGGCATTGTCGATATCACCGCGGTCGCGCTGTATATGCACTACTGGGGGGCGTTTGGCGGTGTGCCCCAATGGGTGTTTGCTCTCGGCGCGCTGACTATCGTGGGCACCATGAACATGATCGGCGTGAAATGGTTCGCGGAGATGGAATTCTGGTTTGCGCTGATCAAAGTGCTCGCCATTGTAACCTTCCTGGTCGTGGGTACAGTGTTTCTCGGTAGCGGTCAACCGCTCGATGGCAACGCAACTGGCTTTCACTTAATTACCGATAATGGTGGTTTCTTCCCGCACGGTCTGCTGCCTGCTTTGGTGTTGATTCAGGGCGTAGTGTTTGCTTTTGCATCGATTGAGATGGTGGGAACTGCCGCCGGTGAATGTAAAGATCCGCAGACCATGGTGCCAAAAGCGATAAACAGCGTGATTTGGCGCATTGGCCTTTTTTATGTCGGTTCTGTGGTTCTGCTGGTCATGTTGTTGCCATGGAGCGCGTATCAGGCTGGGCAAAGTCCATTTGTGACTTTCTTCTCTAAACTGGGCGTGCCGTACATTGGCAGTATTATGAATATTGTAGTGCTGACCGCGGCCCTCTCCAGCCTGAACTCGGGTCTGTACTGCACCGGACGTATTTTGCGCTCAATGGCGATGGGCGGTTCTGCACCTGGTTTTATGGCGAAAATGAGCCGCCAGCATGTACCGTATGCCGGAATTCTGGCGACGCTGGTCGTTTATGTCGTCGGCGTATTCCTCAACTATCTGGTACCGTCGCGCGTATTTGAGATTGTGTTGAACTTCGCGTCACTGGGAATCATCGCTTCATGGGCGTTTATCATCGTTTGCCAGATGCGTCTGCGTAAAGCGATTAAAGAAGGCAAAGCAGCGGATGTCAGTTTTAAACTCCCGGGCGCCCCCTTCACTTCCTGGCTGACCTTGTTGTTCTTGCTAAGTGTACTGGTATTGATGGCGTTTGATTATCCGAACGGAACTTATACCATCGCTGCGTTGCCGATTATCGGTATTCTGCTGGTTGTAGGTTGGTTTGGCGTGCGCAAACGCGTTGCCGAAATTCACAGCACAGCCCCCGTAGCCGAAGAAAAAAAACAGGAAATCGTGTTTAAGCCAGAAACAGCAAATTAATTGCGTAAATTGCCCGGCTGCGTGCCGGGCAATTTCAGATTGCTGACGAAGTGGTCGTTGTTTGTGCCGGATGCGTCGCGAGCGCCTTATCTGGCCTACAAAAGACAAACTCCGCCATATCTGTTACAGCGCAATACGAATCACATCATCCGGCTGAGTCGCTTCCTGCTGCTTAGTCGATTTTTGCTTCACACTGACATATAGCGTTTTACCATCGGCAGATAGCGCCAGGCTGTTCGGATGAGTCGGTGTATCAAACGTTTTCACCACTTTGTAAGTTTTCGCGTCAATCACACTGACTTTACCTGCCTGACGATGAGTGACATAAGCTTCATCACGCACAGGGTTAAACAGCACTGCCAGAGATTCCGGTGCCGCTATCTTCGCCAGAATATTACCATTACGGATATCGACGACTAACACTTCTGCTGCTTTAGAGTCGGTGATAAACGCACGCTGGTTGGCAGTATCGAGACTGATGTTGATAAAGAAGTGCTCTTTGCCATCATCCAGCAGCTTTTTACGGCTCAGAATTTTGTTGTCGGCGGTGTCGATAGTAATCAACTCACCGTCGGCATTGGTGGTATACAGACGTTTGCCTTTACTATCCAGCGCCAGACCAGTGCTCATTTTACCGGTGTTCTGGATGGCGGTTTTCAGTTTGATATTCTCACCATCAACCACCCAAATCACGCTCTCCTTACCAATACCGCTGATGTAAATGGTATTCGTGGCATCGTCGGCTACCAGTTCACGCGGCTGTAACGGACGCACCTCTTCGGTACGCTTACGCTCATCGAGCACCAGACGCCCTTTCACTTCGCCCGTTTTGGCATCAATCGCCGTGACCGCGCCGTTTACCGTATTACCAAACCATAAAGTCTGGGTAGCGTTGTTGATAGTGGCGCCAAATGGTTTGAGATCGTTATGAATCGCCTGAGTAACTTCCAGAGTAACCGGATCGAGACGATAAACCACTCCGCCTTTATCCAGTTTGCGGCTTTGCGAAGTGGCGAGCCACAGCGCATTTTCCTGTTGGCTATAAGCCATTTCGTAGGCGCCTTTACCTACCGCTTTACGCAGCATTTCTTCTGCTGCCTGCGCGCTAAATGAAGAAGCAACAAGCAATGAACTTAACAGTAACGAACCACGCAGGCGCGATGAAAACAAATGACGTAAATGCATGACGACTCCCTTTGATGAACTGATATTTAGCAGCTTCACAATGCTTCGTTGAGCATAATCATAGTTACGCCCTTATTGTAAATGGGAATGGTAATCATTATTTTTTCAAATGTGGAGCTTTTCTTGCTGTTACGGCTACAATCACCACAATAAATTAACATTTTGCGCCATTTTGTTTTCTTTTGTTTTACAAAAAATTGCCATAACGGCGTCTTTCTATTCTTAACCTGGCTTTTTTCATGAAGATTTTTTCCGTCCGGGAAACTGTTTTACCTGTACTGATTGCCCTTTCCGCTTCCGCTTTTGCCGCCGTACTGATGAACAAATGATGATTGTCAGTACCGCGCCGCAGGTAGTTTCGGAACTGGACACATCGGTAGCAGTGAGTGTGGTTAATGGTGAAGAGGTGCGTCGTCAGGGGACTGAACGGGCATGGGATCAACGTTTCGCCGAAAATTTTCGTATGAAAGCGTCGTGGACGTGGCTTGACGCAACGTATCGTAGCAATGTTTGTAACGGTAATCGGATGCCCGGTATCTCTCGCAATATGAGCTTTGCGTCTTTAGGTTATGTACCGGAAGAAGGCGGATATACAGGTACAGAAGTACGTTATATGGGCGATATCATGGCGGATGATGAAAATACGGCAAAAGTGCCCTCTTATACACGCGTCGGTCTGTTTACCGGGTACAAGTTTAATTACCAAAATATGACTGTTGATGTATTTAACCGTGTCGATAATTTGTTTGATAAAGAATATATCGGTTCCGTTATTGTCAATGAATCAAATGGGCGTTATTACGAACCTGCGCCGGGGCGAAATTATGGTATCGACATGAATCTCGCCTGGCATTTTGAATAAAATTAATTTGTGGCGGCATAATGTCGCCACCCATTTTATTAATCATCCTCCGCCACGCGGATAACGACTTTGCCGAAGTTTTTACCTTCTAACAGGCCGATAAAGGTCTGCGGGGCATTCTCTAAACCATCGGTCATGTGCTCGCGATAGTGAATTTTTCCCTCTTTTACCCATTGTCCCATCTCCCGTTGAAATTCATGGATCCGGTGGCCGTAGTCCTGGCTGATAATAAAGCCTTGCAAACGAATTCGTTTTTTCAACACCGTCGCCATTAACAATGGTAAACGATCCGGCCCGGAAGGCAGTTCCGTGGCGTTATAGCCGCTGACTAACCCGCATACCGGGATCCGCGCAGAGGTATTGAGGAGCGGCAGCACCGCATCAAACACATTACCACCAACATTCTCATAATAAATATCAATGCCTTTCGGACAGGCTTTCGCTAACTGTTCGGCAAAATCATCTGCGTGGTGATCAAGGCAAACATCAAAACCCAACACCTCGGTTGCATGGCGGCATTTTTCTGCTCCGCCAGCAACCCCCACGATCCGGCAGCCTTTTAGTTTGCCAATTTGCCCTACCGTTGCGCCAACGGGTCCGGTCGCCGCGGCAACCACCAGTGTTTCGCCCTCTTTTGGCTGTCCGATATCCAGCAGCCCCATATAAGCAGTAAACCCGGGCATCCCCAGAATTCCCAGCGACCACGATGGATTTTGCGGATGATCGCCCAGTTTGACCAACTCATCGCCACTGGAAATCGCGTAATCCTGCCAGCCGTTGTAACTAAGAACCCAGTCACCGGGCTGATAATCAGGATGATTCGATTCCACCACTCGACTTACCGTACCACCCACCATCACACTGCCAATTTCAACAGGCGGTGAATAAGACGGTTCATCGCTCATGCGCCCGCGCATATATGGGTCCAGCGACAGATAGATTGTGCGTAATAACACCTGTCCCTCACCGGGTGTGGCGACCTCGTCTTCCTCCAGACGAAAATTATCCAGAACCGGCGCGCCATGTGGTCGCGAAGCCAGAACCCAACGGCGATTACGCTGCTTTTGTTGTCCCATAATGCTCTCCTGTGCTTTTAGCATGAATCTCTCAATAGTAGCAGGCTCACGGGATTGGTTTTATTTGCAGCCATCACACCGCTGCTACGACACGCAATAATTTCATCAAGGAATCCGTTGCTTCGGGTCATTTTCGATAGTATTCATAGCATCATCATTATTCGTCGTTTAATTGAGGCCAGACATGTCCATCCGTTTTGCCCGCAAAGCCGATTGTGCTGCGATTGCGGAAATTTATAACCATGCTGTGTTGTATACGGCGGCTATCTGGAACGATCAAACCGTGGATGCAGACAACCGTATTGCCTGGTTTGAAGCACGGACTTTATCGGGTTATCCGGTGCTGGTGAGCGAAGAGGATGGCGTCATCACGGGGTATGCCTCATTTGGCGACTGGCGCAGTTTTGACGGTTTTCGCCATACCGTGGAACATTCGGTATACGTTCATCCCGATCATCAAGGTAAAGGTCTTGGGCGCAAATTGTTAAGCCGCTTAATTGATGAAGCACGAGGCTGTGGCAAACACGTGATGGTCGCCGGGATTGAATCGCAAAATCAGGCCTCGCTGCATCTGCATCAGTCTCTGGGGTTTGTGACTACGGCACAAATGCCGCAAGTGGGCACTAAATTTGGACGCTGGCTGGACCTCACCTTTATGCAATTACAACTCGACGATCGCAGCGAACCGGACGCGCTCAGATGAACCACTCGCTCACCCTTGCTTTTCTGATCGCCGCCGGGATTGGTCTGGTAGTGCAAAATACGCTGATGGTACGCATCACCCAAACCACCTCCACGATCCTCATCGCGATGTTGCTGAATTCACTGGTAGGGATCGTGCTATTCGTGTCTATTTTGTGGTTTAAACAAGGGATGGCGGGGTTTGGCGAACTGGTCTCCAGCGTGCGTTGGTGGACGCTGATCCCCGGTTTACTGGGATCATTTTTTGTCTTTGCCAGTATCAGTGGATATCAAAACGTTGGCGCGGCAACCACCATTGCCGTACTGGTTGCCAGCCAATTAATTGGTGGTTTGGTATTGGATATTTTCCGCAGTCATGACGTATCTCTGCGCGCGTTGGCTGGCCCGATTTGCGGAGCGATTCTGCTCGTTATTGGCGCCTGGCTGGTTGCCAGACGCTCATTTTAATCAAAGGATCGTGCCACCTTTTGTTAACTGTTCGTGGCGCGCTTCCATATCTTCTTTATGTTTGCGTCCGTGATGAGCAATTGCAGTACGCAGACGCTGTTGCTGGGTATAGCGATCTTCCCGACTTAATTCCGCGTCATCGCTCAGGGCGATTAATAGTTCGTTCATATGGGCAATGACGCTCTCATCAATCGCGGCATCCACGCGCGCGATGACCTCTTCCAGATGCGACATACTTTCTCCTTAGCCACTTGTGAAAAATATCGACTCACCCAAATGATATAAGTCTGCGCAGTGCCGTCAAGCTAACGAGTAAGAATTAAAACAGAGAAAATAGCAGCGCCACCGGGAAGCTTATTGGCCATGTCACCCCCACAAGGAAAGCGCTCAGAAAGCGAATGCTCTTTTTATCGTAAGAAAGAAACCAGGTAATAATAAATGCGATAACTGCCATAACAGCATAAAAAATAAGTATGTATTGAAAGAGAGACATGTACAAACGTCCAGCCAGATAAATAAAATGCGCACGAATATGCGTCATTTTTTGATGTGTATCAAATTTTTTACCCGTTTGAGGAAAAAGCAGCAAACAATGACTTGCCCTTCCTGTCTTCAGAATGAGTATTATTGCGAATTTACTTAACCCGTACTATACCCATAGGGGCTATGATAAAAGGTGGCAAAAATGAACGTTTCCAGTAAAACAGTAATACTGATAAATGTCTTTGCTGCTGTTGGTTTGTTTACTCTTATCTCTATGAGATTTGGTTGGTTTATTTGAACTGTTGATTTTGCATGCAGCATCCACAGTCAGAGAGATACCCACTCCCTGACTGTGGATTAAGTTATCTCCCTCTTTTCTGATTTACAAAAATAGAGGGAGACTCTCGCCTCCCTCTTATTGG
>NZ_BBMY01000171.1 GCF_000759775.1 Escherichia albertii NBRC 107761 = DSM 17582 | reverse complement strand
CACCTTTAATGCTCTTGATGACGGCAGCAAGCATTTTTGTACTGTTTATGATGTTAACTTGTTGTTTTTCAAGGAGAGCTATTTTCTCATTTTGCTGTTCTTGTTGTTTTGTTAGCTCATCAATGATTTTGATTTTTTCAATATAGTCGCAACCTGTTAACGAGCTAAGCAGTGAAACAATGAGTCCGCGTAATAATATGTTTTTAATATTCATATAAGTATGTCCTTGCCATCCCTCAAACCAGGCTGTTAAACGAGGGAGATCCCTGTTTATTAACTTACGTGTTACCGGCGTTTTTATTCACGGTAAATATAAATACTTGATAATGTCGCCAGATGTATTCACGTTATAAATGTATACTTAAATATTAATTTGTTTCAGTTTGTGGCGAATGATATTAAAACGCGAATTTTAAAGATTAATGGCAATAAAAGTCAAACGTGAAAACAGTAAACAAGTGTATAGCGATAAAGATATATTCATATAAATGATGTATTTGATGTGAAGTTATGTTTTTTGACAAAAAACTATCGTTTTTCAGAATGGTTTGAGGAATGTGACCGCGTTAATTATTATCAACGCTAATAAGTGAATATTATTTTGTGGAGTGATTTTTCAGAATTGTGCTCAATGATTTCATTGCGGCATTGATGGTGGGAACCCCGTATGCCCGCGAACGCAGGCAAAAACGGGGACTACGGGCGATAGATAGCTTAGAACGCGGTTTTTGAAAATCCAGTCATCTCGTTCAGGCCCATTTCACGGCCCAGCGCAGTCATCGGGTGAACCACCACCAGTCCGCGAACGCTCTTCTTCAGCTTGCCCATATCGGCCTGCTCTTTTTTGGTAATCGCGCGTTGGAACGGCATCTTCATCAGCTTTTGTGCTTCTTTGCTGAGTTTTTGGCTGTGAACTTCGCGCAAACGAGCAATTTCTGCTTCCAGCGTCGCTTTTTCTTTCTCCAGTTCAGCGTATTTGTCTGCGGCTTCAACCAGCGACAGATCGGCCTGTTGGTGACGGATGGCGTCCAGGCGATCGCTAAGACGTTTGATTTCGTTTTTTTCGACTTCTTTCATGAGATAACTTCTGATAGAGATAAATTATTAGATCGTAGTATGCGCGACCAGACGGTTCGTTCACAACTGATGGCAATGCAATAGTTGTATTTTGACATTGTTAACATTATTGAAAAGCGTGTAATTGCTTGATTGAGTAAGAAATTTGAAGAATAAAGATAGCCTTCATCAAAAGGTAATCATTGAGGATTAAGCACGTTTTCCTTAATCTCATCTTTATCGGGAGCCTACACTAAAATTGGCGGCCGCGCATTCCCGGCGCGGGGTAATACGGAGATATCATCATGGGCAAAATAGGTGAAAACGTTCCGCTTCTTATCGATAAAGCCGTAGATTTTATGGCCTCAAGCCAGGCGTTTCGGGAGTATCTGAAAAAATTTCCCCCCCGTAATGCGATTCCGTCCGATATCCCCCCGGATAGCGTGCCGTTGTATCTCAAACGACTGGAATATTATCGCCAGCTTTATCGGCCGAAGCAGGTTGAGGAGCAGTAAGCGGTAATCGCTTACTTTTGAAAGGCTTTTTTTAAGCTGATTTTGGAAATCAGCTCTGTCAGTGAAAGGACCATTGTTGAACGCACAGCCTGTTGGTAACGCTGAATTTGCATTGCATACAAACTGGAGTCGGTTGGTTCAAATTGTGGCGGCGGAGGGATCGCCGCCACGCAGTGCAGCTCGCCAAATGGCCCAAGAATTTCATCATCCGTAAAGGCATATTCGTTGCCGTCGTGATTCAGCTCTTCCCGCAGCGCCATCAACAATTCCGCATCTTCGTATTCATGGCGGCTAATTACGCCAAGCCCATAAATCAGTTTTAAACGTACGGAAAGATCGCCCAGCGGACCATCGCCGTCGAGTAACGGTTCTACAGCATACTTCACCGCGTAATCGTCTTTGCGGAATACCTGAAGCACCAGAAGATTTACCGCCTCGGTCAGGAGATCGACGGCGGTGATCAGAAAGCTTCGCACGGTTTTGCCAGCATTCAGACGCTCAAGCACACGGTTTTCAAAGGCCTGGGTTTGTTCCATTGTTGCCTGCATATCTGACAATTTGTTATTCGGGCGCAGGGATTCCTGCGCCAGGTCCACCATTATTGCATTGCGTTATAAGCGGTTACGGCTTCGGTGACAACCTCGCTGTTGGCATCAAGCCCGGAAATGTGCGCCAGCGCAGCCTGCGGACCTTTATCGGCAATCAGTGCCGCCAGCTCTTGTGCCTGCGGATCATCTTCACTGCGGAAATGCATTGCTGCGGCAATGCCCTGAATCAGGTTTTTATGCGGCAGGCCGTATTCCAGCGTACCCAGCAGCGGTTTTACCAGACGGTCGCCCGCGCTCAGTTTACGCAGCGGCTGACGGCCTACGCGCTCCACATCATCTTTCAGGTATGGATTTTCAAAACGGCCGAGGATTTTCTGGATATATGCCGCGTGTTTGTCAGCGTCAAAACCATAGCGTTTAATCAGAACCGCACCGCTTTCTTCCATCGCGCCTTTTACCACCGTGCGGATTTTCTCGTCGAGGATCGCGTCACGAATGGTCTGGTGACCGGCCAATTTCCCGAGGTACGCGGTTATAGCATGGCCGGTGTTTAGGGTGAAGAGTTTACGCTCGACAAAGGCCATCAGGTTATCGGTTAGCTCCATGCCAGGGATGTTCGGCAGCGCGCCTTTGAATTGGGTTTTATCGACAATCCATTCGCTGAAGGTTTCTACCGTTACTTCCAGCGGATCGTTAGTTGCAGACGCGGAAGGCGGCACGATGCGGTCAACGGCGGAATCAACAAAGCCAACGTGCGCTTCGACCCACGCTTTAGCGTCTTCCGGCAGAGCGTTCATCACATGGCCTTTCAGTTGCGTGGTACCGCGCACCATGTTTTCACAGGCGATGATGTTCAGCGGGGATTCATTACCTTGCTCTTTACGTTTCACCAGCCCTTTAGCGATTGCCGGAGCAATACGTTCCAGCACGACCGGGCCGACTGCGGTGGTGACTAAATCAACCTGAGCGATTAAATCCACTACGTCGTCGCCGATGCTGCTGACGGCATTTACACCGGAGACGGTATCCACTTGCTCGGTTTCGCCAACCACGTGAACCTGATAGCTATGACGGGCATTCAGGGCATCAAGTACCACCTGATTGACATCGGCAAACGTCAGTTGGATACCTGCGTCCGCCAGCAGTTTACCGATAAAACCACGACCGATATTACCTGCGCCAAAATGTAATGCTTTCATAGTATTAACCTTCATCAATGTTTTTACCCAAGAGGGCTGGGGTGAGGCTTTTCCCTCACCCAAACCCTCTCCATGAGGAGAGGGACTTTTTGCCGGATGCGGCGTAAACGCCTTATCCGACCTACGTGTTTGGCACCGTCCTGTAGGCCTGATAAGTAAAGCGCATCAGGCAATTAGCCCCACCTCCTCCATGTAGAGAAGGTGGGACAGGGATTACTTACGACCCGCCAGCAATTCCAGCACTTCATCCACGCTGGTGGTGTGCGCCAGACGCTCGATGACGGATTCATCATCCAGTGCGTTGGTCAGGCTGGTGATCACCTGAATGTGCTCGTTGTTACGGGCAGCAATACCAATGATCAGACGGGCAATGTCATCTTCTTCTTCGCCAAAGCGTACGCCTTCCGGGTACTGGCAGAACACCACGCCCGTTTTCAGTACGCGATCTTTCGCTTCAACCGTGCCGTGCGGTACTGCGATAGACTCACCCAGATAGGTCGGGGTCAGTTTTTCACGATCCAGCATCGCCTGCACATATTCTGGCTCAACGTAACCGCCTTTCACCAGTTGCTCGCCTGCAAAACGAATCGCCTCTTCTTTGGTTGCCGCTTTGCGACCGAGGAAGATGTTCTCCGCGCCGAGTTTGAACAGATTTGTACTGGAATCGTCGAAGCTATCTTTCAGGCTATCTTTTACTTTCTCTTCGTTTTCGGTGTGGCGCTGGGCAGCAACCAGACGTTCAGTCAGGCTGGTGTACAGACCGCTGTCGAGGAAGTTGGTCAGCGAAATATGCTGTGCCTGTGGAACCTGGCGCATAGCGCGTTCGGTCAGATCACGGTGAGTGATGACCAGATCCACATCCGACGGCAGGTTGTTAATCGCGCTGTTGGTAACAGAAATCTGCGATAGACCCGCATCCTGAATTTTCTTACGCAGTACGCCTGCGCCCATTGCACTGGACCCCATACCGGCGTCACAGGCCACGATGATTTTACGTACATGACTCAGGTCGTTGGTTACATCGCCAGCAGCCAGCGGGGAAGCACCTTTAGACTCTGCTTTCATTTCCTGAACGCGACGTGCAGCCGCTTCAATATCCTCATCTTCTTTCACTTTGCTGGTTTTCAGCAGAATGGCAGAGACAACGAAAGAAACCGCCATCGCCGCACATACACCTGCGATGTTAGCGAAGTAAGCCCCTTTCGGCGTCATCGCCAGCACAGCAAGGATAGAACCCGGAGAGGCCGGAGAAACCAGACCACCGCCAAGGATAGTCAGCGTGAACACGCCAGTCATACCGCCGAGGATAACGGCCAGAATCAGACGCGGATTCATCAGCACATACGGGAAGTAAATTTCGTGGATACCGCCCAGGAAGTGGATGATTGCCGCACCGCCCGCAGACTGTTTAGCGCTACCACGACCAAAGAACATGTACGCCAGCAGAACGCCCATACCCGGACCTGGGTTAGCTTCAATCAGGAAGAAGATGGATTTGCCCAGTTCATGGGACTGCTGAATACCCAGCGGCGAGAAGATACCGTGGTTAATGGCGTTGTTAAGGAACAGGATTTTCGCCGGTTCAACAAAGATAGACGCCAGCGGCAGCATGTCATGGACAACCATGAAGTTAACGCCAGCCGCCAGCATTTTGGACAGGGCTTCAACAATCGGACCGATGCCGAGGAATGCCAGAATGGCGAGGATCATCCCGATAATGCCAGCGGAGAAGTTGCTCACCAGCATTTCGAAACCGGATTTGATCTTACCGTCTACCCAGCGGTCAAAATGCTTAATGCACCAACCGCCCAACGGGCCTGCAATCATCGCACCGAGGAACATCGGCATATCAGCACCGACGATAACGCCCATCGTAGTGATGGCGCCCACGACACCGCCACGATCGCCGCCAACCAGACGACCGCCGGTAAAACCGATCAGCAGCGGCAGGAGATAGGTGATCATTGGCCCGACCAGCTTCGCCAGCGTTTCGTTCGGTAACCATCCTGTTGGAATAAATAACGCGGTGATGATACCCCACGCGATAAACGCGCCGATATTTGGCATCACCATGTTGCTGAGGAAACGACCAAAGCTTTGCACTTTGATCTTAATATCGGATGACATAAAAACACCCCTTCTTATGTTTGCTGTCGCGCAGGCTGGAAGCCCGAGGTTTTTTGTTAATGTGGCGGCAGAGGTAGCCGGACCTTGTAGATATTGCGAAATCTGGCACTGAATCGGTTAACTGTCCAGTCGTCGATTTTTTATGTGATATTGATCACATAAATATAGGGGGTAGAGAGGTAATTGACGTGATGTATGTCACAAAAACTCAGTGTAAAAAAACAACAAGAGCATAGATTTCGCTAAAAACGGCATTTAAATGTGATTGTTGTCACATTTTTGTTTTGATGGTTTGTTGAATTTTTGTGACTTAAATCACGAAATATTTTTGCGTGGAATTATCCTGGTGTGATCTACAGCATATTCTGGCTTTGCCTTAAGACTGTTGTGTAATTGAGCAACCTGTCGCTTTCTAAATTTATCCATCGGTGTGATGGCGGGATTTGCAAACCCGGATTATTGTCAAATAATCAGCCTGATTCCCATCCGGCTGCCAGCCCATAACAACTCTGATAAGCGTGAATTCGAGGCAGCTATGTTTCTAAACTATTTCGCGTTGGGAGTGCTGATTTTTGTCTTTCTGGTGATTTTTTATGGAATCATCGCGATACATGACATTCCCTATCTGATTGCCAAAAAGCGCAACCATCCTCATGCCGACGCGATTCATACCGCAGGGTGGGTCAGTCTGTTTACGCTACATATTATCTGGCCGTTTCTGTGGATCTGGGCCACGCTTTACCAACCGGAACGCGGCTGGGGTATGCAGTCGCATGTTACGCCGCAAAAGAAAACGACTGACGCGGAAATTGCCGCGCTTTCTGATCGCATTTCCCGGCTGGAGCACCAGCTTGCCGCTGAGAAAAAAACTGACTATTCCACGTTCCCGGAGATTTAATCATGGATCTGTTGATTGTCTTAACTTACGTGGCGCTGGCGTGGGCGGTATTTAAAATCTTCCGTATTCCCGTAAATCAATGGACGCTGGCGACGGCGGCGCTCGGTGGCGTGTTTTTGGTGAGCGGTTTGATTCTATTGATGAACTACAACCATCCTTACACGTTTACGGCGCAGAAGGCGGTGGTGTCTATTCCCATTACCCCACAGGTGACGGGGATCGTCAGCGAAGTAACGGACAAAAATAATCAGCTTATTCAAAAAGGCGAGGTGCTTTTTAAACTCGATCCAGTGCGTTATCAGGCGCGCGTGGCGCGGTTACAGGCCGATCTGATGACGGCAACGCATAACGTTAAAACGCTGAGAGCACAGTTAGCCGAAGCGCAGGCTAATACAACTCAGGTCTCGGCAGAGCGCGATCGTCTGTTTAAAAACTATCAGCGCTACCTGAAAGGCAGCCAGGCCGCCGTTAATCCATTTTCAGAACGTGATATCGATGATGCCCGGCAAAATTTTCTCGCGCAGGATGCGCTGGTAAAAGGTTCGATAGCGGAGCAAGCGCAAATTCAAAGTCAGTTAGACAGTATGGTCAACGGTGAGCAGTCACAAATTGTCAGCCTGCGAGCACAACTGACGGAGGCGGAATATAACCTGGCGCAAACCATCGTGCGGGCGCCAAGTAATGGATATGTCACTCAGGTCTTGATTCGCCCCGGCACCTACGCAGCGGCTTTGCCGTTACGTCCGGTGATGGTGTTTATTCCTGAGCAGAAGCGGCAAATTGTCGCCCAGTTCCGGCAAAATTCGCTGCTACGTCTGGAAGCCGGCGATGAAGCGGAAGTCGTCTTTAATGCGTTGCCGGGGCAGGTCTTTCGGGGGAAACTGACCCGCATTTTACCTGTCGTGCCGGGCGGCTCGTATCAGGCTCAGGGCGTACTGCAATCGCTGACCGTTACGCCAGGAACCGACGGCGTACTCGCGCTAATTGACCTTGAACCCAATGCTGAGGTCGATGCCTTGCCGGACGGCATCTACGCACAGGTGGCGGTTTACTCCGACCATTTCAG
>NZ_BBMY01000172.1 GCF_000759775.1 Escherichia albertii NBRC 107761 = DSM 17582 | reverse complement strand
ACGAAGAATGGCACTGACCTTTGAGGCAGTTCGCTACTCGATAAGAGAGTAGGACAAAAGCGAGAGCTTTTGAACGTTGCAAGGCAACGGCCCAAAGGGTGAATCACGAAGTGATTTATAAACTGCCAGGCATCAAATTAAGCGTGCTGATATGGCTCAGTTGGTAGAGCGCACCCTTGGTAAGGGTGAGGTCCCCAGTTCGACTCTGGGTATCAGCACCACTTTCTCGATTAAAGTTCGACAGATTAGAAAAGAATTTGTTTGGCGGCAATAGCGCGGTGGTCCCACCTGACCCCATGCCGAACTCAGAAGTGAAACGCCGTAGCGCCGATGGTAGTGTGGGGCTTCCCCATGCGAGAGTAGGGAACCGCCAGACATCAAATCAAGCGAAAGGCCATCCAAGAGGATGGCCTTTTTGCATTTTGGATCTATATATAACCTGATGAAGCCTTGCGATAAAGATGGCTGAATATGCTCCGATGCAGGGTGTGCAAAAATTTATCTGTCGTAGTGTGTTCCAAAATCTCTCTTAATCCACAAAAATTACCTGGTTCGTGTGAATCCCATTTCATACCTCATACAATAATATTGTCATACCCGACTGTCGCTAGTTGGTAATAATCGATGTGTATTTCGCTTTCCTGTTGTCGCTAGCGCAAAAATGAAACATGCGCCATATTGGGATGCAAAAATATTATTCACATTTTGCTAAATAGAATAATGATTATTTGTGTGAGTATCAGTGGGGAGATTTAATTGAAAAATATAACAATGTATATGTCTTACGGACAGGTTCTGTATTATTAAACAGAGCGTGGAAGTGCCACGCTCTGTTCCGTTATTTCGACAGAGCGATGATTCCCATTGTTAGGCCTGCGACAGCTGCAGCCCCGCCAGTAATTGCCCCTGCAGTTTCCCAATTATCCTGAGTGGTGCCTTTCATACAGGTATTGGTGTGAACCAGACGACCTTGATCGTCATAAACCGGAACGCAGGATGAATCGTGAGCGCAGCCCGCCAACAGTGCAGTGAGCAATGCCACAGAAATTAATTTTTTCATTGTGTTACCTCAATAAGAATGCTGCCGCTTAATAAGCTAACTCTCTTATTAACGGAGGGAGGATTATTTTATCATTGGTACTTATAACTCTTGCAGGGTGAATAATGACAAATTATGTGAATTGTAAAAATAATGAAGATATAAGAGATAAAGGGGAGGTAACTATAGAAGAAATAATGATTATCTTATTAATTATTCTCGCTTTTCGGAGGATTAAAAAAGGCGTCCAGAGACGCCTTTGTGTTTCTGATTTACCCTTTGAAGCAACGGCGAATAACTACAAAGAATACAGGTACAAAGAAGATAGCCAGCAATGTTGCGGAGATCATCCCCCCCATCACGCCAATTCCCACCGCGTTCTGCGCGCCACTTCCTGCCCCGTTACTGATAGCCAGGGGCAATACACCGAGAATAAAAGCGAGAGACGTCATCAGTATAGGGCGCAGACGCATTCGTACTGACATCAGTGTCGCTTCGATGATGCCTTTGCCTTCTTTTTCCATCAAGTCTTTAGCAAACTCAACAATCAAAATGGCGTTTTTGGCTGACAAGCCGATAGTGGTTAACAAGCCCACCATAAAGTAAACATCATTTTTCTGGTTAAAAAGCGTGGCTGCCAACAGTACACCAACGATACCCAATGGCACCACCAACATAACCGAGAAAGGAATTGACCAGCTTTCATAAAGTGCAGCCAGACACAGGAAAACCACCACAAAGGAGATGGCAACCAGAGCCGGAGCCTGGTTTCCGGACAAACGTTCCTGATACGACATACCTGTCCAGTCATAGCCGATTCCGTTAGGTAATTGTGAGGCAAGATTTTCCATCAGCGCCATTGCATCACCGGAACTGGTGCCAGGTGCGGCTTCCCCTTGAATTTCCATGGAAGGCAGGCCGTTGTAGCGTTCCAGACGCGGAGAACCATACACCCAATGAGAAGTAGTAAAGGTGGAGAATGGCACCATTTCACCGCTGTTACTGCGGACATAAAGTTTATCAACGTCTTCTGGCAACATACGGAATTTTGCATCGGCCTGAACGTATACTTTCTTCACGCGTCCACGGTCAATAAAGTCGTTAACGTAGGTTCCACCTAAGGCAGTGGAAATCGTGTCGTTGATATCAGAGAGTGATACACCTAATGCCTGCGCCTTTTCCTGGTCAACTTCGAGTTTGAACTGCGCGGTATCTTCCAGACCATTAGGTCGCACACTGACTAAGCTGTCAGGGTGTTGCGCTGCCATGCCAAGGAGTTGGTTGCGAGCCTGAGTCAGGGCATCGTGCCCAAGACCAGCCTGATCGATCAGCTCAAAGTCAAAACCTGTTGCAGTGCCGAGTTCGATAATCGCTGGCATGTTAAATGGGATGACAAAGCCATCGCGAATCTTACCCAGTTCCATCTTTGCGCGGGCAATTACTGCTTCTGCGCTATTTTTTTACCACTGCGCTCTTCCCAGGGTTTCAGACTAACGAAGGCCATACCAGCGTTTTGCGCCTGACCGCTAAAACTAAAACCGTTAACAGTAAAGACACTTTTAACGTTGGCTTTTTCATTGTGCAGATAATAATCCGTTACTTGATCCAGCACTTTTTGCGTGCGCTCTTGTGTCGCACCCGCAGGCAGTTGGATCATTGTCAGGAAGACGCCCTGATCTTCTTCCGGCAGGAAAGAAGAGGGCAGGCGTAAAAATAGCACCACCATTCCCGCAACGATCAACACATAAATCAGCAAATAACGCCCCGTTGCGCCGAGGATTCGGCTAACGCTATTGGTGTAGTGATTGACGCTATGTTCAAAGATGTTATTAAACCAGCCGAAGAAACCGCTCTTTTTCTCGTGATGTTCGGCAGAAACAGGCTTAAGTAAGGTTGCGCAGAGTGCCGGGGTCAAAATCAATGTCACCAGAACAGAAAGCGCCATCGCCGAAACAATGGTAATAGAGAACTGTCGGTAGATTGCTCCGGTAGAACCGCCGAAGAAGGCCATAGGGATAAATACCGCCGACAGCACCATCGCGATACCCACCAGCGCTCCCTGGATTTGTGACATTGATTTTTCTGTCGCTTCTCTGGGAGGGAGTTTATCCTCCATCATCACGCGTTCGACGTTTTCCACCACCACTATCGCATCATCGACGAGTAGTCCGATAGCGAGCACCATCCCGAACATCGTTAGTGTATTAATGGAATAACCAAAAGCGGCGAGTATGGCAAACGTACCCAGTAACACAACGGGTACCGCGATGGTAGGGATCAGCGTTGCCCGCATATTCTGCAAGAACAGATACATTACCAGGAACACCAGTAAAATTGCTTCGAACAGAGTTTTGACTACTTCGTGAATAGAAAGCTGCACGAATGGTGTGGTGTCATAAGGGTAGAGAACCTTCATTCTCTGTGGGAAGAATGGCTGTAATTCCGCTAATTTGGCCTTGATGGCTTTGGCGGTATCAAGCGCATTAGCACCTGTTGCCAGTTTAATACCGAGACCGGCTGCGGGTTTACCGTTGATGCGGGCGATAACGTTATAGTTCTCACCGCCAAGTTCAATCCGTGCAACATCTTTCAGGCGTACAACGGAACCATCGCTATTTACGCGCAGAGTGACTTTGCCAAATTCTTCAGGATCTTTTAACCGTGTTTGGGCAATAATCGAGGCGTTTAACTGCTGGCCGGGTAATGCAGGCGTCCCGCCTAATTGACCGGCGGCGATCTGGTCGTTCTGTACCTTCAACTGATTAATAATATCAACTGATGTGAGCTTATATTTGTTCAGCAGATCGGCGTCCAGCCAGATACGCATAGCATACTGGGCACCGAACAGTTGCACATCACCAACGCCGTTCAGACGGCTAATGGTATCTTTGACGTTAGAAGCGACATAGTCAGAGATATCGTCCTGCGTGGTATTTGGGTTATCAGAAACGAAACCAGCCACCATTAAATAGCTGCTGCTGGACTTTTCAACGCTGATCCCTTGCTGTTGAACTTCTTGCGGCAGCAGCGGCGTAGCGAGCTGGAGTTTGTTTTGCACTTGAACCTGGGCAATATCTGGATCGGTCCCGGACTGGAAGGTGAGGGTGATTGTCACACTTCCCGCTGAATCGCTGGTAGAAGACATATACATCAGGTTATCGATACCGTTCATATTCTGTTCGATAACCTGCGTCACCGTATCCTGCACGGTTTGTGCATCGGCACCAGGATAATTGGCCGATATCGACACCGCAGGCGGCGCAATGGTGGGATACTGTGCGACCGGCAATTGTAAAATCGCCAGCGCGCCGGCCATCATCAAGATGATAGCCAGCACCCATGCAAAGATTGGGCGTCGAATGAAAAAGTTTGCCATTTCAGATTACCTTACTTCGATGCAATATCTGCGGGGGTATCGGTTGTGGTTTTAACCTGTTCACCCGGACGCGCTTTTTGTAAGCCGCTGACAATGACTTGATCGCCCGTTTTCAGTCCATCGCTAATTAACCATTTGTCGCCAATAGCCTGACTGGCGACGACTGGACGCGCTTCAACTTGACTTTTCTCGTTAACAATCAGGACTGTGGCATCACCTCGCGGTGTGCGACTAACGCCTTGTTGCGGGATTAAAATGGCATCAGGTTGCACACCTTCGTCAATTCGCGCGCGTACAAACATGCCAGGCAATAGCATGTGCTGAGGGTTAGGAAAAACAGCCCGCAGAGTAATGGAACCGGTGCTTTCATCAACGGTAACATCAGAGAATTGCAGCGTGCCTTTCAGGGGATAACTCTGGCCATTTTCCATAACCAGCTCCACGTTGCTGGTGGCGTTATCTTTATGCAGGCTTCCTTGTTCTACGGACTGTTTCAGTCGCATGAAATCGTTGCTGGATTGGGTAACGTCAACGTAGATTGGATCGAGTTGTTGAATAGTGGCCAGTTCGGTCGTTTGACCATTGGTGACCAGCGCCCCTTCGGTGACATTAGACTTGCCAATGCGGCCGCTAATCGGGGCAGTTACTTTGGTATAAGCCAGATTAATCCGGGCACTTTCAACAGTGGCTTTGGCGGCAATTACGGCGGCATCGGCCTGACGAGCGTCTGCAATTGCCTGATCGTACTCCTGTTGGCTGATGTATTTTGTACCCACGAGCGGAACGTAACGTTTTACCGTCAAATGAGCGATGGCGGCAGCGGCCTCGCTTTTCGCTAGTTCACCTTTCGCGCTGTCATAACTCGCTTGATAGGTGGCTGGATCGATCTGGTACAGCGACTGACCTGCTTGCACATCGCTGCCTTCGGTGAAATTCCTTGTTAGCACAATCCCACTAACTTGCGGGCGAACCTCTGCAATACGGAAGGCGTTGGTGCGGCCTGGCAATTCGGTTGTAACCTCTAACGGGGCCGTTTTCACAATATGAACGGTAACCTGCGGTTCACCGACGTGAGCTTTCTCTTCTCCCTTATCGTTACAACCCGCAATTAATGCTGCGGAGATGATGATAAAGGAGGGCAGGAGGAAAAACCTGGCATGTTTCGTCATTACTATTCCTCAAAAAACCAAAAGCGTGTTATTTGCCAGAAAAAGGCAACGCGTTAACTCGCAGAAAGAAAATACAGTTGGCTATCCTACAAATTATCTCCTGGCGATGTAAGGAATAGTTATGGATATGGGTATCTCAAGGCACATAAACACAAAAAAAGCTTAATATCTTAATGTTTTATTTTGATGAGTATTGAAAGGTATCGATGCAGTTTGATGTATAGTGAAATATACATTCATCTTATGAATGTATATATATTTAATGATAATTGATGCCTATTTTAATGTTGTGCCTGAGACTTTCTTTAGTTTCTCGTATAAATAATGATTAGGTGATACATTACTCTTCGTGATTTTCTTCCTCTATATCCAATATATTTATTTTCTGAATAACTAAAAATGGCAAAAAGAACGAAGGCTGAAGCCCTGAAGACCAGACAAGAGCTGATTGAAACGGCCATCGTCCAGTTTGCGCAGCATGGTGTAAGCAAGACGACGTTGAATGATATCGCCGATGCGGCTAACGTCACTCGTGGTGCTATCTATTGGCACTTTGAAAACAAAACTCAACTACTTAATGAAATGTGGCTACAACAGCCCTCTTTGCGGGAACTGATTCAGGAGCGGCTGATAGAAGGACTGGATAGCAATCCGCTCCAGTATTTACGTGAAAAAATCATTGTTGGTTTACAGTATATTGCTGAGATACCACGACAACAGGCATTGTTGCAAATCCTGTATCATAAATGTGAATTTAATGATGAGATATTGGCTGAGGCAGTAATACGCGAGAAGATGGGGTTTAATCTACGAATTTTGCGTGAAGTATTGCAAGCCTGTCAAAAGCAGGGGTATATGGCAAATCACCTGGATTTAGACGTTGTCACGATTGTTATTGATGGCGCTTTCAGTGGTATTGTCAAAAACTGGTTAATGAATACCGCGAGTTTTGATCTGTACAAACAAGCGCCCGTGCTTGTAGATAATGTATTAAGAATTCTTATGCCAGAGGAAAACATGGCGAAATTAATTCATCCGATAAATGAATTGGATGTTGTATAAGTTCATATTCTATTTTGAAAATCCAGTTCATCACAGTTAACCAGTTTCAACGGATTTACCGAATTCATGTTCCGACATTTATCTGCTTCTGTTGTCAGCAGTTCAATCCACTGTATTAGCAATATATCGAACAGAAAAACGGAGACTGCGAAAACAACGAGCCACCAATACTTGCGAACCATTACCTGAGCCTGTGCATGTTTAACCAAGTCTGGCAGGAAATATACACGAAATGAATAATCTGAAAACCAGGCTTACACTTCCTTTACTTTGCAATGAGAGCGGGGTCAACTTCGCTGGTTCTGCATTGTTTAGACAGATTGCCGGTTTTTCTTTTTTTCACTTTCGCCAGATCTTTCACGGAGTAGTGTGACGAGATATTCAGTCGCCGTAATCCCATCTTGATGTACTCATTGTTGATCTCAATACCAATAAATTTTCGCCCGGTCGCGATAGCGACTGCTCCGGTGGTAAAGCTACCCGCAAATGGGTCAAGGACAACATCGCCTGGGTTGGAGGAGGCGAGAATGATGCGCTGCAACAAGGCTTCCGGCTTTTGTGTCGGGTGGTTTTCATATTCATCCATCAAATGTCAC
>NZ_BBMY01000173.1 GCF_000759775.1 Escherichia albertii NBRC 107761 = DSM 17582 | reverse complement strand
TATGTTAACCTGTCGGCCATCTCATATGGCCGGTTAAATCTATGCAGGAAAATATTTCAGTAACCGATTCATACAGCACCGGGAATGCCGTACAGGCAATGCTGGAGAAGCTGCTGCAAATTTATGATGTTAAAACGCTGGTGGCGCAACTTAATAGTGTAGGTGAGAACCACTGGAGCGCAGCGATTTTAAAACGAGCTCTGGCGAATGATTCGGCATGGCACCGTTTAAGTGAAAGAGAGTTTACTCATCTGCAAACGCTGTTACCTAAACCGCCAGCGCATCATCCACACTATGCGTTTCGCTTTATTGATCTGTTTGCCGGAATTGGCGGCATTCGGCGCGGGTTTGAGTCGATAGGGGGTCAGTGCGTATTTACCAGCGAGTGGAACAAACATGCGGTGCGCACCTATAAAGCTAACTATTATTGCGATCCGGCGACACATCACTTTAATGAAGACATCCGCGACATCACCCTGAGCCATAAAGAGGGCGTGAGTGATGCAGCCGCGGCGGAGCATATCCGCCAGCACATACCTGAACACGATGTTTTACTGGCCGGTTTTCCTTGCCAGCCATTTTCTCTGGCTGGCGTATCGAAAAAGAACTCACTTGGTCGTGCGCACGGTTTTGCCTGCGATACCCAGGGGACATTGTTCTTTGATGTGGCGCGCATCATTGATGCTCGTCGTCCGGCGATTTTTGTGCTCGAAAACGTCAAAAACCTGAAAAGTCATGACCAGGGCAAAACATTTCGCATCATCATGCAGACGCTGGACGAACTGGGCTATGACGTCGCTGATGCAGAAGATAACGGCCCGGACGATCCGAAAATCATCGACGGTAAACATTTTTTGCCACAGCACCGTGAACGCATTGTGCTGGTAGGCTTCCGTCGCGATCTTAATTTGAAAGCCAGTTTTACTCTGCGTGATATCAACCAGTGTTTTCCAACGCAGCGAGTGACATTAGCACAGTTGCTGGACCCGGTGGTCGAAGCGAAATATATCCTGACGCCGGTGCTGTGGAAGTATCTTTATCGCTATGCGAAAAAACATCAGGCGCGTGGTAATGGCTTTGGTTACGGAATGGTTTATCCGAATAACCCGCAAAGCGTTACTCGTACGCTTTCTGCACGGTATTACAAAGATGGCGCGGAAATTTTAATCGATCGCGGCTGGGATATGGCAACGGGAGAGAGAGATTTTGACGATCCGCAGAATCAGCAACATCGTCCACGTCGGCTAACCCCTCGCGAATGCGCACGTTTGATGGGTTTTGAAGCGCCGCATGAAGCGAAATTCCGCATTCCGGTTTCTGATACCCAGGCTTATCGCCAGTTCGGTAACTCGGTGGTTGTCCCGGTGTTTGCCGCGGTGGCAAAACTGCTTGAGCCAAAAATCAAACAGGCGGTAGCGTTGCGTCAACAAGAGGCACAACATGGCCGACGTTCACGATAAGGCCACACGTAGTAAAAATATGCGCGCGATCGCCACGCGCGATACGGCTATTGAGAAGCGTCTTGCCAGCCTGTTAACTGAGCAAGGGCTGGCGTTTCGCGTTCAGGATGCCGCTCTGCCCGGACGACCAGATTTTGTCCTTGATGAATATCGCTGTGTGATATTTACCCACGGTTGCTTCTGGCATCATCATCACTGCTATCTGTTTAAAGTTCCTGCCACACGAACCGAATTCTGGCTGGAGAAGATCGGTAAAAACGTTGAGCGCGATCGTCGTGATATCAGCCGATTGCAGGAACTCGGCTGGCGTGTATTGATTATCTGGGAGTGTGCATTACGTGGGCGCGAGAAGTTAACGGATGCGGCGCTTACCGAGCGTCTGGAAGAGTGGATCTGCGGCGAGGGAGCCAGCGCGCAGATCGACTCTTTGGGAATTCATTTACTCGCGTGATGCGTCTTGTATAACTGGCGCGACGACAGGTTTCGCAGGGAAGAGATATTTCCCCAATGTGACCAGCACCACCGCGAAGACAATCACGCCCAGCGCCAGCCATTCAATCTTCGACAGCGTTTCGCCACCCAGTCCCGTTCCCAGTAATACCGCGACAACGGGGTTAACGTAAGCATAGCTGGTAGCCAGTGCCGGACTGACATTACGGATTAAATACATATAAGCGTTGATCGCGATGATTGAGCCAAACAGCGCCAGATAACCGACAGCCAGGAAACCAGAAACAGAAGGAACCGCCGTCAGTTTCTCACCTGCAATCATTGAGGCGAGCATGAGCGCCACGCCTGCCGCCAGCATTTCAATTGCGCCCGCCATCATCCCCACTGGCAGGGTAATGCGCGAGCCATAAACTGAACCGAACGCCCAACTTACAGAACCGATTAAAATCAGAATAGCGCCCCATGGGTTACCGCTTAAGTTACCACCACTGTTAAGCATGACGATCCCGGCAAGCCCAATGGCGATGCCGAGCCATTCCAGTTTACGCGTTTTAATGCCAAATAAACGGCTGAAGCAGAGGGTAAAGAGCGGAACGGTGGCGACGACCACCGCAGCAATACCTGAAGGAACATTTTGATGTTCAGCCACCGTTACCATACCGTTGCCGACAGCCAGCAACAATAAACCAATAAGCGCGGCGTTGAGCAGTGGGCGCAGTGGCGGCAATTTATGTCCACGCAACAATAAAAAGGCCATCAATAAAATGCCCGCAGCCAGAAATCGCACACCCGCCATCATTAACGGCGGCCAGCTTTCCACTCCAATCCGAATGACAAAATAAGTCGAGCCCCAAATGATATACAACGCAAACAGCGAGCCCAAAAGCGGTAACAACTGGCGGAAACGCATAATCCCTCACGGTAGAAATAAAAAGGTGGTTCATAGTAAACGTTAAAATCATTCTACAGGCGAGAGATATAATTACGTTTGATTGTTAAAAAAATGTTGACCCCGCGAAGCCAGTATCAGGCAAGCCGATTTTGCTTCATACTTAGCGCGTCAATGATAAAAATGAGAGGGAATGCTTTTGGCCGGGAGTAGTTTACTGACGTTACTCGATGATATCGCCACTTTGCTGGACGATATTTCCGTGATGGGCAAGCTGGCGGCGAAGAAAACCGCTGGTGTATTAGGGGATGACTTGTCGCTCAATGCGCAACAAGTTTCAGGCGTACGCGCCAACCGGGAATTACCCGTGGTCTGGGGCGTGGCGAAAGGATCGCTGATCAATAAAGTGATTCTGGTGCCGCTGGCGCTGATCATCAGCGCTTTTATCCCGTGGGCGATTACGCCATTGTTGATGGTTGGCGGCGCGTTTCTCTGCTTTGAAGGCGCAGAGAAAGTGCTGCATATGCTGGAGGCGCGTAAGCATAAAGGCGATCCGGCACAGAGTCAGCAGCGCCTGGAGAAACTGGCTGCACAAGACCCGATGAAGTTTGAAAAAGACAAAATAAAAGGGGCGATTCGCACTGATTTTATTTTGTCTGCGGAAATCGTCGCTATCACGCTGGGGATTGTGGCTGAAGCGCCGTTGCTCAATCAGGTACTGGTGCTTTCAGGGATTGCACTGGTGGTAACGATAGGCGTGTACGGGCTGGTAGGCATTATCGTTAAGATAGATGATTTGGGGTACTGGCTGGCAGAAAAGTCCAGTACGCTAATGCAGGCGATGGGGAAAGGGTTACTCATTATCGCTCCCTGGTTGATGAAAGCATTATCCATTGTCGGGACGCTGGCAATGTTTCTGGTGGGCGGCGGCATTGTGGTGCATGGCATCGCGCCGTTACATCATGCTATAGAGCAGTTCGCCGGGCAGCAGAGCGCCCTGATGGCGATGATATTACCGACTGTTTTAAATCTGATTCTTGGTTTTATTATCGGTGGTATCGTGGTGCTGGGAGTGAAAGCTGTAGCAAAACTACGCGGTCAGGCTCATTAATAATCGCTTCTGACTATTATGCAAAATTCGTCATCCTCGACTAAGGTGAACAAGTTTCACTCGAAAAAAGGAGGCGAGTATGAGTTTTATGGTTAGCGAGGAAGTGACGGTAAAAGAGGGCGGCCCGCGGATGATTGTTACCGGGTATTCCAGCGGCATGGTTGAGTGTCGCTGGTATGACGGTTACGGCGTCAAACGGGAAGCTTTTCATGAAACCGAACTTGTTCCGGGAGAGGAATACCGTTCACCGGACGAAGTTTAAAAGCGTATAATTAATCAAAAATAGCCGGATGGGGCGTTCGCGCCGTATCCGGCTATTGTGCTGGCGTTTGCATTGAATGCCTGATGCGGCGCTGGCGCGTCTTATCATGCCTGCGTTGTGAAAATATCGTCGTTTGGCGACGCTATCGCCATGTTATGCCAGAATCATAGAAAAGCAGGTTGGGAGTCGTCAGGGTGTTGCACGAGATAAAAACAGAAAAACAGAGCTGGTTGAAGAAGCTCGCACGCCGTCTGGGACCAGGTCATGTCGTTAATCTCTGTTTTATCGTCGTGTTACTCTTTTCCACCTTGCTCACCTGGCGTGAAGTTGTGGTGCTTGAAGATGCTTATATTTCCAGCCAGCGTAATCATCTGGAGAACGTCGCCAGCGCGTTGGATAAACAACTGCAATATAACGTTGATAAACTGATGTTTCTGCGTAACGGGATGCGCGAAGCCCTCGTTGCGCCGCTCGATTTTACCTCTTTGCGCAATGCTGTTACCGAGTTCGAACAACGGCGCGACGAACATGCCTGGCAGATCGAACTCAACAGACGACGCACTTTGCCGGTTAACGGCATCTCGGATGCTCTGGTTAGTCAGGGAAGTCTGCTCTCCCGCGAGAATAACTCTCTTGATAACGAAATTACCGCTGCGCTGGAAGTTGGCTACTTACTGCGTCTGGCGCACAACTCCTCGTCGATGGTCGAACAGGCGATGTATGTTTCACGCGCTGGATTTTACGTTTCGACGCAGCCGACACTGTTTATGCGTGATGTGCCTACGCGTTACTACGAGTTTGTCACTCAGCCCTGGTTTATCGGGCACTCGCAGCGGGAAAATCGCCAGCGCGCAGTACGTTGGTTTACCTCACAGCCAGCGCTATCCAGCCACACTGAGCCACAGGTTACCGTTAGTGTTCCGGTCGACAGCGATAACTACTGGTATGGTGTATTGGGGATGAGTATTCCCGTGCGTTCAATGCAGCAATTTTTAAAAAACGCCATTGATAAAAACCTCGATGGCGAATATCAACTCTATGACAGTAAACTGAAATTGCTGACCTCATCTAACCCGGAGCAATCGGCTGCAGATCTCTTTGAGCCTCGAGAACTGGCATCGCTGGCGCAGGCGATGGAACACGATACGCGTGGCGGCATTCGGATGGACAGTCGCTATGTCAGCTGGGAACGGCTGGATCATTTCGATGGTGTTTTGGTGCGAATTCACACGCTTAGCGAAGGCGTACGCGGCGATTTTGGCAGTATCAGCATTGCCTTAACTCTGCTGTGGGCGCTCTTCACCACCATGTTACTTATCTCCTGGTATGTTATTCGGCGGATGGTGAGCAATATGTTTGTTCTGCAAAGTTCACTGCAATGGCAGGCCTGGCACGATACCTTAACCCGTTTGTATAACCGTGGCGCACTGTTTGAAAAAGCACGCCCGCTTGCCAAACTGTGTCAGACACACAAACATCCCTTTTCTATTATTCAGGTCGACCTTGACCATTTTAAAGCGATTAACGACCGCTTTGGTCACCAGGCTGGCGATCGCGTGTTGTCACATGCCGCCGGGTTAATCAGTCATTCATTGCGTGCCCAGGATGTCGCCGGACGAGTTGGCGGCGAAGAATTTTGCGTAGTTCTGCCAGGGACTAATCTGGCGCAGGCAAAAGACGTCGCCGAACGTATTCGCCTGAAGCTGAATGAGAAAGAGATGTTGATTGCCAAGAGCACGACAATACGTATCAGTGCCTCGCTGGGAGTCAGTAGCAGCGAGGAAACCGGTGATTATGATTTTGAACAATTACAATCGCTGGCCGACCGTCGGCTGTATCTTGCAAAACAAGCCGGGCGCAATCGGGTCTGTGCGAGCGATAACCCTTAACGCTCAGAGAAAAAATGATCTAACCCTTCGTGCCAGCCTTCGGGGCCTTCTCGCTGTGTACGCCAGACACGGAGCGGGTCTTCGTTTTGCAGATGTACGCCTTCACGGTTCAGTCCTTTTACAACTACAGCGTAATCCATCACTTCCAGTAATGGCGCATCATTAGGCCCGTCACCTAATCCGAGCGTTGTCGGGCGTTTGCCGCTGAGTTGTTGATATATCGCGATAATCCAGTTTGCCGCCTGAGCTTTCCCGACAGAAGCATCAAGCACATGCCAGAAACGGGCGCCCTGAACAAACTGCAACTCCTGCTCGTTCAGGCGTGCGGCAAATTGCGTCATTCGCTCATCACTGTCGCGCCAGATGAGTGTTTCCGACGCTTCATGTCGCTGCGTCAGCGCAGCCTGGCTGCGGCTTAATCCTGTCCATTCGGCAATAGTCGCGTCATCGACATCATCAAAGGTCGTGAATTTGAAATGCTCTTTCTCGCGCAGTGAATTTAACACCAGGTTGATTTCACCATGGGTAATGCCAGAAATGATGTACGGAAAATCATCCAGATTTTGCCATTGTTCAGCAAGCTGGATCACTGCGCCATTTTCGGCAATCAGCGGCAACCCATGCAGCCCCAACGTTTTTTGCAGGTATCGCATTTCAGCCGATATTTTACTGCTACAGAGAATCACGGGAACGCCAGCTTCCCGTAATCGATTCAACCACGGGGCGGCTGGCTGCCAGTCGTAACTGTGAATGTCCAGCAGGGTGCCATCGAGGTCAGTGAAAATCAGTAGCGGTTGATGAATTGAAAGCATGGTTGCGCAGCGCCCTCTACCAGGATGTTTCCTAAAACAGCACGATTTGTATCTGAGCATTTTTCGGGAGCGATCCCGCTCGCAGCAGGGCCCGTAAGGGGTGACGAAAGTCACAATTCCATTCATTAATGACGTTAATCATTCATATAAAGAATATTTCCTTGTCAGCGAAAAAAATTGCGGATAAGGTGATGAACATATCAGATTTCCTGGTGTAACGAATTTTTTAAGTGCTTCTTGCTTAAGCAAGTTTCATCCCGACCCGTACAAGGGTCGGGATTTTTTTGT
>NZ_BBMY01000174.1 GCF_000759775.1 Escherichia albertii NBRC 107761 = DSM 17582 | reverse complement strand
CCTGCTGCAGGCTGCTGAGCATAGTCAGCGTTTGTCATATCGAATTCACCCTGCACCCAGCATACCGCCAGCAGAACATTTTCAGGATTCTTCGCCAGTGCCGCTTTTGTACGCAGTATCAGATCCTGATATAACGGCTTACCCACTCCCCAGCGCGCTGAGTTCTGGCTGGCCCCCGTCGCTTCACTGAATGTACCATCCGCCCCTGCTGTAAATGCTGAACCGCCACGGGAGCAGGGAACCAGCAGAATCCCGGCATTTTTTGGGATATACGGCAGCAGACGTTTGGCGATATGTAAGCCCTGTCCGACACACCCATACTGACCTTTGCTTAAATCTGCTTCAGGGTGACTGAACACACTCATATCCTGCACATCATGCAGACAATGATCTGCCGGGATCACATCGTTAAATACACATGCCTCTCCGCCAGGCGTCACCGTACTGCGACGTGCCAACTGCTTAATACGCGGATCAGGCGCATCATATGAATCAGGAAGAGGAATACCCTCACCATAAGACATGGCATTGGACTGGCCGGCCAGCACGACCACGTAGTACCACTCCGGCTCAGTTGTGCCACTGACCACCACATCACCTTCTGCTGCAATCGCCTGCATCAGGGTATAAGGAGTTATGGCCACAGGGCTACCAAACGGCTGCCAGCCTTCTTTCAGTTTTTGCGTGAGCTTGTCCGCCAGATCTGATGGCGATGCTGCCCGCACAATATCGTAACGATTAATCGACATCGAATTTCTCCCATGCACAGGAATAGAGTAAAAAAGGCCGAAACAGAAGAAAATCACAGGATGAGCATCTGCCAGTGGCAGATCGTAAAAAAAGGCCGCGCCATGCGCAGCCAAAACTCACAAGGAAAATGATAAGTAGAATCACAACTTTGATATATGCATGGTCCGGTGGCCGCCCCGGTGAATTCAGTATCAGCACCTGAATCCGCGCCGCCCCCCAGTATTCCAGCCTGCTGATAACCTCTTACACATGGGGATTCGCCATACGGCAGTATTTCTAATAAACAGTAAGTAAAAAAATCAAGCATTATTCAGACTGTTTCTTTTCATCACCGACCACCGTAATGTCACAATCCCACGCATCATCACACCATCAGCCAGTACCGACATCAGACGCCCGGTGAAATCCACTGCCACCACCAGAAACAACATGATGACAGTCTGCCCAAAGCGTGCACTTTCCACAGATACTGCCCAGCGGTAACTGCAGAGCCTGCGCCAGTGGGTAACCAGCCTACGGAGGAAGTCACACTGACTATCCCGTAAACCCATCCATGAAAAGCTTTATGGTTGATATGCACCGAACGTGGCGCAGATATGAAAAAAGCCCGCCGAAGCGAGCCTGATAATAAATCTGGAGCGGGTGGCGGGAATCGAACCCGCATCATCAGCCTGGAAGGCTGAGGTAATAGCCATTATATGATACCCGCATATGGTGCCGACTACCGGAATCGAACTGGCGACCTGATGATTACAAGTCAGTTGCTCTACCATTGGAGCTAAACCAGCATGTTTGGCGGGACAGCGTGGACTCGAACCACGATAAGAAGGTTAACAGCCTTCCGTAATGACCTTTATACGACTGACCCAAATAAAAAAAGCCACCGTTGCAACTTAAGAGTCACTAACGGCAGCTTATGCCAGTAGTGTTGCTCATTTGCTCAATAATGTCAACACGTTCTATGCTACATGTTTAATTTTCTCTACACGTTTCCGGTTTTTAAACGCACTATCCAGAACCGGGTAAATCATAAACAACGAGGCATTAAGGATTTCGTCAACTTCCCGTCGACAGGTTGCGAGCGATGGTTTTTGAATGCGCCCGCCGCCCCGGCATAACATCTTGCGAGGTCTTGCGACGCGATGATAGTAAGATGCAATGGCGTGCCTGGAAGAACCATGAGCGTAGTAGCTGAGGAGGATGCCGAAGGCTTTCTTGTCAATGTACATGACGGAATCGACGACCTGAGAAATCAACATTCCATCATCATCATTACACATTGGCCTTGTCATAACTCTTCCCGGCTCTACGCTCTCCATGAACTTAGCTATTACGCTGCTCATGCGCTTTTCCAGACGACCTGAATAAACCCATGCGCCCCACAGTTCAAGCCAGCCATTCAGCCACTCGTGCTGTTCTTTGGTGAGGTTTAGTTCTCTTATGCCCACGCGCCTTCTCCCTGTACCTGAATCAATGTGAGGTTTCCGCAGAACGCTGCGCCGGTATCTATATACATCTGGTTGGCAAACTTGAGTGGTTTCACTGCTGGCGTATGACCAAAGATGAATGTGTCCGCTCCTTTGATTTCTTTTACGATCCCGTCTTGTGAGTTGCTGATTCGTTCGCGGTTCCAAATTACCTGCTGATGATCAACAGGCTTTCCAAACTCGTATTCGTCACAAGGATAATCTGCGTGGCAGATGACATATTTTTTACCTTTGCTCACCAGTTCAATGATTAACGGAAGTTCATCTGCTTTATGGGCAAGAGCTTTAGCCAGAATTTCTTTGTCGTAATCGAGATTAAAGAACCAGCCACCGCCATTAAACAGCCAGTGATTGACGTTTCCACACTCTGATAAGCCATCAATCATCATTTGCTCATGGTTTCCACGTACAGCTCTGAACCAGGGGAATGTGATTAATTCCAGGCATTCAACGTTCTCTGCACCACGATCAACCAAATCGCCAACCGAGATAAGCAGGTCTTTTTTGGTGTCGAATCCTATCGTCTCCAGTTTTTTCATCAGGTTCGTGTAGCATCCGTGCAGATCGCCAGCTACCCAAATATTTCGGTATTTGCTGCCATCAATTCTTTCGTAGATATTCATGCAACCTCACTTCTGCTGTTTCGCAGTTTTTTAAGTTTCTGTTGATACTCCGCCTTGATGGCCCTGCACTCTTCGACAGTCCAGCGATAGCGGTTATGGTTTGATTCGATTTCCTCTACTGCTTCCTGCCCGATGCGGCTAATCAGTTCGACGCGATACGGAACGAGATTTCCGCTTTTGTGCTGGTTGCACACCACGCATTGCTTGTGAATATTGCGTTCATCAAATCGGAGTTGAGGTGCCGCAGCAGTTGTCCGGTAATGTCCGGCATCCCACTGAGCAGACGTGAGCGTTCCGCACGAGATACATGGTAAGTCGCGGTCTCTTTCTCTGATGAAGGCGTTTACGGCTTGTTGGGCTTGTTTAATCCAGTAACTGCGGGGCTTTAAGGCGAGTTTTCGAATCTTCAGTTTATCTTTCTGTTTCTGCTCCTCTCGTCGTCGTTTCTTCTCTGCTGCTTTTTCCGCTTTTTCGCGTTCTTTACTTCGTCGTTCGAGTGCTAATTGAGTTCCGTGTTCCGGGCAGCACCACCACTGATTTGAGAATGCCGGGTGAAACCATTCCTTGCATATTTTGCATTTCCTTCGCGCTGGTTTAGCCATCATCTTCTTCCTCGTAGATTGAGCTATTCGGATCGCTCATCAGTTCTGCACAGCAGTTAGCGCACGTTAAAGCTCGCTCGACGCTTTCTTGTTCGTAACTTCGATTTTGGTCAATCACCTTGTTTTCCTCGCACGATGTCTTAGCCACCGGATATCCCACAGGTGAGCCGTGTAATTGAAGGTTTTTACATCAGATTCTTTTGGGATTGGCTTGCGTTTATTTCTGGAGCGTTTCGTTGGAAGGTATTTGCAGTTTTCGCAGATTATGTCGGTGATGCTTCGTCGCTGTCGTCTCATGCTGCCCTCCTGACGCCCTGCCCGATCGCCATCAATGCCGCTTTGGATACGGTAGTAAACATCCGTCGAGGACTGATGAACGGTCGCCAAATCAGCAGCATGGAACCTTTGCTGTTTCCCTTCTTCTCCAGCCCTGTCGATGGTTCGATAAAATTAATCCGTCCATCAGTGATAATACGAACTTCGTCAACACTCTCCAGAGCCTTGCTGAACCATCCGACTGACATATCCTCTGGTACAAGCATAACTACCGTCTGTCGCTGTTGTATGCACTGCTCAGCGGCTTTTTCCACCCACGGCCTGATATTGCTGTACGGTGGGTTATTCCAGATTGCACCGTGGCTTACCCACTCAGAATTGAGCGCGTCGTCGGCCTCAGTTAGCCAGTGAGCGCACAGAGCATTTTTGTCGCTCGCAGCTGAATCCAGCCAGAATCCAAACTCAATATCCAGCGCATCAAAAAGCCAAAGCGGCGTTTGCCAGCAGTCCTTGTCGTGTGATGGCGTATTTGATTTGATAGTCATGCAGCCCGATCTCCCCATCGCGCTTTCCACTCCAGAGCCAGTCGCGCTTCGTCTGACCACTTAACGCCACGCTCTGTACCGAATGCCTGTATAAGCTCTAATAGCTCCGCAAATTCGCTTACACACATCCTGCTGGTTGACTGGCCTATTACCACAAAGCCATTCCCGGCAAGGTTAGGAACAACGTCCTGCTGCTTTAATGCTGCTGTAAAAACGCACTTCCAGCTTTCTGCATCCAGCCAGCGACCATGCCATTCAACCTGACGAGAGACGTCACCAAGGCAAGCCCAAAGCTTTCGGTTTTGGTCTAAGCTGCGGTTGCGTTCCTGAATGGTTACTACGATTGGTTTGGTTGGGTCTGGAAGAATTTGCTGTACTGCGTGAATAGCGTTTTGCTGATGTGCTGGAGAGCGAATTTCAAAGGTTAGTTTTTTCATGACTTTCCTCTTCCCCAAATAAAAAGGCCTGCGATTACCTGCAGGCCTGTTATTAGCTCAGTGATGTAGATGGTCATCTTTTAACTCCATATACCGCCAATACCCGTTTCATCGCGGCACTCTGGCGACACTCCTTAAAAATCAGGTTCGTGCTCACCTTTCCTTCCCGTTCTTCTCTGGTAGCGAACCGGTAATACACCGTTCGCCAGACCTTACCTTCGATAACCAGAAGACCTGCCCGTGCCATTTTAGCCGCGGCCTGATTTATGCTGGTTACTGTTGCGCCTGTTAGTGCGGAAACGTCCTGTGCACAGAAGCTCTTATGCGTTCCGAGGTAATGAATAATTGCCTCTTTGCCCGTCATACACTTGCTCCTTTCAGCCCGAACTTAGCTTTGATTTCTGCGATCTTCGTCAGAGCCTGCACACGGTTTAGAGGCCTTCCCCCCATGACAGGAAGTTGTTTTACGGGTTCAGGTATTGCCTCACCACGGTTAATTCGCGCGGTCATACAGGACAGTTCATCGGCAGCCTTGCGCCGTAATTCCGCGTCAGTCAACGCATTGGCCCGCATGTTCTGGTACAGGTTGGTAACCAACCAGTAGTGCGCGTTCGATTTCCATGGATAAGACTCTGCGTCCGGATACAGGCCACGCTTCCGGCAATACTCGTAAACCATATCAACCAGCTCGCTGACGTTTGGCAGTCCGGCGATAACGGATGCTTCTTCCCGGCACCATGCAACAAACTGCCCGGGAGATGGCAGGAACGGTCGATTCTGCCGACGGGCTACGCGCATTCCTGCGTTAACCTGTTCCATTGTGGTGATCCCGTTTTCCCGGAAAGTCAGAACCCACTGGCGGCGGATTTCGTTCAGTTCGTTCTGGTCACGGTTAGCCAGGCTCGCCGGGAAAGTTGCCAGTAACTGGCTGAACACACAGTTGATGATCTGCGCTACCTGCTGTACCTGAGACTTTTCGTCGTACTGTTCCGGCATGTTGTTGGCGATCCGACGCATCTGCTCACGGTCAAAGTTAACCATCTGTGCGGCGATGTTTTTCATAGATCCACTCCGTAAATCCAGTCTGTGTTTGTCAGGTCGAGTTTTGGTTTGCAGGCTGTCACGCCTGCCTGTTGCTTGTTACGGTTGATTTCGAGTTGGGTCCACTTATCGCGGAGTTTGGCCGGGCTCAGCACGTTACCGGACCAGAAGTTGTCCTGGCATGCCCAGCGGAACAGCACGCACATGTCGCGGTGGTTACGTCCGTCACGTTCACGCATCAGGCGGATATCGTTAGCCCACCCAGCAAAATTCGGTTTTCTGGCTGATGGTGCGATAGTCTTCACCATGTCAAACATCCACTCTGCGGCGGTCAGGTCTTCTGCTGTCCCCCACTTGCTGCCGCTCTGAATTGCAGCATCCGGTTTCACCACAGAAAGGTCGTTTTCTGGCTGGTCAGAGGATTCGCCAGAATTCTCTGACGAATAATCTTTTCTTTTTTCTTTTGTAATAGTGTCTTTTGTGTCCCCCTGTTTTGAGGGATAGCAATCCCCCAATTTGATGGATGTTTTATCCCTCGTTTTAAGGGATTTTCCCTCGTTTTGAGGGATGCACCATTCTGAGATGTTTTTATTTGGTCCAAACATGCCGCATTGCTGCTTGATAATATTCATTCTGACGAGTTCTAACTTGGCTTCATTGCACCGTTTGACGGGTAACTTTGTAATCTCGCTAAGTTGAGAATCGGTGATTCTGTCCATTGGTTTATTCCACCCATAGGTTTTACGCAGAATGGCAAGCAGCACTTTAAACTGTCGCTTGGTCAGATCTGCGCCTGAATAAGCCTCAAGCAGCATATTTGATAGTCTGGCGTAACCATCATCGAGATCTGCCACATTACGCTCCTGTTTGGCAAAGTTACCTCTGCAGAAGTTGAGTATTTTTGCTGTATTTGTCATAATGACTCCTGTAGATTGATCCAGTAATTCCCTCAGAATTGCATATCAATTTGCTTAGCGTCCCCGGCGACCACCGGGGATTTTTTCTTTGTGATTCCATCAAGCGCATACTTAAAAGCCCTGCTAATTGGACTGATGTCTGATGCCATTCCGAAAGCACACAAGACCGAAGCAATAAATCTCCAGTCCGTTCTGCTTATCTTCGATTCATGACAGCCAATCATCTTTGCCAGACCACGCTGGGTAAGCGTTGACAGGTTGATGAGTAAATCTGTTTCTGCGCGATCAACGTCACGCTGTGATAGTTTGCTGTAACTTGTTCGTTCCATTTCTTACTATTTCCATAGGTAAATAATCACTAATACTCATCTTTCGATGAGTGCTTAATTAGTTACCGCGTTGTCGGTGTCAC
>NZ_BBMY01000175.1 GCF_000759775.1 Escherichia albertii NBRC 107761 = DSM 17582 | reverse complement strand
CCTAATTCGTCAACTGGCGCGGCAAGGTAAAACACGAACTATTCGGGAACAGGCAATGAAGAAGTTGGATATGATTTATTGACTCTTTTTTATCCGCAGGAATTAGCGATATTCAAGTCAAAAGCTCGCAGATTATATTAACAACGAAACATAAAGAAATGTTGCGAACGTGGTCGAAGAGTGTTGCTAAAGTTGGTGTATAACGGGCATGTGTGGACTGCACGCTTTAGCCGCGCAATCCACATCAATATTTGGCAGTCCGGTTATGCAGCAACAATGCTGTCAATCGCTGCTTTTGCGTCAGACTGCGCTTTCGCTGCCATTTCCGGGCCGTACGCGATCCCTTCGGCGAAGACAAATTTCACATCGGTAATGCCGATAAAGCCCAGGAACGTGTTCAGGTACGGAGTAACCAGATCCGTTGGTCCATCTTTATGGATGCCGCCGCGGCTGGTAATAACGACGGCTTTTTTACCGGTTATCAGACCTTCCGGGCCCTTGTCGGTGTAGCGGAAGGTAACGCCAGCGCGTGCCACCAGGTCAAAATAGTTTTTTAACTGAGTTGAGATGTTGAAGTTGTACATCGGTGCCGCAATAACGATCACGTCGTGGGCTTTCAGCTCGTTAATCAGTTCATCAGAAAGAGCAAGGGCTTCTTTTTGACGCGGGGTCAGCGGGGAATCGCTCGGACGCAGCGCGCCAACCAGTTCGCCATCCAGTACCGGAATCGGGTTAGCGGCCAGGTCGCGAACGGTAATTTCATCCGCAGAATGTTTTTCACGCCACTGTTCAACAAAATAGTCAGACAACTGACCAGACTGAGAGTACCCTGCCAGAATGCTGGATTTGAGAACTAATACCTTGCTCATGGTGTTTCCTTTTAGATGTTTGAATGGGCATTGCCCCGTTGCTTGTTGACACTCTATTCACAATCCTGCCACAGAGATAGCGCAATATATCGAAGCCTATGTTCGAATTTATTGAACAACACATAGAAAGCCGCGATGTGGTACTCTATATCTATCATTTAAAAGAAATTTAATCAGGCATCTCACTGCCCACTAACGTTATGACAGAACAACAGAAATTGACTTTTAACGCCCTTCAGCAACGCCTGGATTCGTTAATGTTGCGTGACAGACTGCGTTTTTCTCGCCGTCTGCATGGGGTGAAAAAGGTTAAAAATCCTGATGCACAACAGGCCATTCTCCAGGAGATGGCGAAAGAAATTGACCTGGCGGCAGGGAAAGTTCTGCTACGAGAAGCGGCACGCCCGGAAATTACCTATCCAGATAATTTGCCGGTGAGTCAGAAAAAACAGGACATTCTGGACGCTGTGCGTGATAACCAGGTTGTGATTGTCGCTGGGGAAACAGGGTCTGGTAAAACCACTCAGTTGCCGAAAATCTGTATGGAACTGGGGCGTGGAATTAAAGGTCTGATCGGACATACCCAACCTCGTCGTCTGGCGGCACGTACCGTGGCGAACCGTATTGCGGAAGAGTTGCAAACAGAGCCGGGCGGCTGCATCGGTTATAAAGTCCGTTTTAGCGATCACGTCAGTGAGAACACGATGGTCAAGCTGATGACTGACGGTATTCTGCTGGCGGAAATCCAGCAGGATCGGCTGCTGATGCAATACGACACTATCATCATCGATGAAGCGCACGAACGTAGCCTGAATATCGATTTTCTGCTCGGCTATTTGAAAGAGCTGTTGCCGCGTCGCCCGGATCTGAAAGTGATCATCACCTCAGCAACTATCGATCCAGAACGATTCTCACGCCATTTTAATAATGCGCCAATTATTGAAGTCTCCGGTCGCACTTATCCGGTGGAAGTGCGCTATCGCCCGATTGTTGAAGAAGCCGATGACACCGAGCGCGACCAGTTGCAGGCTATTTTCGATGCGGTAGAAGAGCTAAGTCAGGAAAGCCCTGGTGATATCCTGATCTTTATGAGCGGTGAGCGGGAAATTCGCGATACCGCCGATGCGTTGAATAAGTTGAATTTGCGTCATACGGAAATTCTGCCGCTCTATGCACGACTGTCTAACAGCGAACAGAATAGGGTGTTCCAGTCGCACAGCGGACGGCGCATTGTACTGGCGACCAACGTCGCGGAAACCTCGCTGACCGTACCGGGCATTAAATACGTTATCGACCCTGGCACAGCGCGTATCAGTCGTTATAGCTATCGAACCAAAGTGCAGCGTTTGCCTATTGAGCCCATTTCGCAGGCTTCTGCTAATCAGCGTAAAGGCCGCTGCGGACGTGTGTCAGAAGGGATCTGTATTCGTCTCTATTCCGAAGACGATTTCCTCTCGCGCCCGGAGTTTACCGACCCGGAGATTCTGCGTACCAACCTGGCCTCGGTTATTTTGCAGATGACCGCGCTGGGACTGGGCGATATCGCCGCGTTCCCGTTTGTCGAAGCGCCAGATAAACGCAATATTCAGGATGGCGTGCGTCTGCTCGAAGAATTAGGCGCGATCACCACTGATGAACAGGCCAGCGCCTATAAACTGACGCCGCTTGGTCGCCAGCTTTCACAACTGCCTGTCGACCCACGTCTGGCGCGTATGGTGCTGGAAGCGCAGAAACATGGCTGCGTGCGTGAGGCGATGATTATCACGTCCGCGCTCTCCATTCAGGACCCACGTGAGCGTCCGATGGACAAACAGCAGGCATCGGACGAAAAACATCGTCGTTTCCACGACAAAGAATCCGACTTCCTGGCGTTTGTAAATCTGTGGAATTATCTCGGCGAGCAGCAAAAGGCGCTCTCTTCAAACGCCTTCCGCCGCCTGTGTCGCACCGATTATCTCAACTACCTGCGCGTGCGCGAATGGCAGGATATCTATACCCAGTTGCGCCAGGTAGTGAAAGAACTTGGCATTCCGGTTAACAGCGAGCCGGCGGAGTATCGTGAAATTCACATTGCGTTGCTGACCGGTTTGCTTTCGCATATCGGGATGAAAGATGCCGATAAACAGGAATATACCGGAGCACGTAACGCGCGTTTCTCCATCTTCCCCGGTTCTGGTTTATTCAAAAAGCCGCCGAAATGGGTAATGGTGGCGGAACTGGTAGAAACCAGCCGCCTGTGGGGGCGCATTGCGGCACGCATCGATCCTGAATGGGTAGAACCGGTCGCTCAGCATTTAATCAAACGCACCTACAGCGAACCGCACTGGGAACGGGCGCAGGGCGCGGTGATGGCAACCGAAAAAGTCACCGTTTACGGGCTGCCGATTGTTGCTGCGCGTAAGGTCAACTACAGCCAGATCGATCCGGCGTTATGTCGTGAACTTTTTATTCGCCACGCGCTGGTGGAAGGTGACTGGCAGACGCGTCACGCATTCTTCCGCGAAAATCTGAAACTGCGGGCCGAAGTGGAAGAGCTGGAACACAAATCACGTCGCCGCGATATTCTGGTGGATGACGAAACGTTGTTTGAGTTTTACGACCAGCGCATCAGCCACGATGTGATCTCCGCACGCCACTTCGACAGCTGGTGGAAAAAAGTTAGCCGCGAAACGCCTGATTTGCTCAACTTTGAAAAGAGCATGTTGATCAAAGAAGGTGCGGAAAAAATCAGCAAGCTGGATTATCCGAACTTCTGGCATCAGGGCAATCTCAAGCTGCGTTTGAGCTATCAGTTTGAGCCGGGGGCGGATGCTGACGGCGTGACCGTGCATATTCCGCTGCCGTTACTTAACCAGGTTGAGGAGAGCGGATTTGAATGGCAGATCCCTGGCCTGCGTCGTGAGCTGGTTATTGCACTGATAAAATCGCTGCCGAAACCGGTACGGCGTAATTTTGTACCCGCGCCAAACTACGCCGAAGCGTTTTTAGGCCGCGTCACACCGCAGGAGCTGCCGTTGCTCGACAGCCTTGAGCGCGAGCTACGGCGGATGACAGGTGTTACCGTTGACCGCGAAGACTGGCACTGGGATCAGGTGCCCGATCACCTGAAAATTACCTTCCGCGTGGTGGACGACAAAAATAAGAAGCTAAAAGAAGGGCGCTCATTACAGGATCTGAAAGACGCCCTGAAAGGCAAAGTACAGGAAACGCTGTCCGCAGTGGCGGATGACGGTATTGAGCAGAGCGGCCTGCATATCTGGAGCTTTGGTCAACTGCCGGAAAGCTACGAACAGAAACGCGGCAACTACAAAGTGAAAGCGTGGCCGGCGCTGGTGGATGAGCGCGACAGCGTGGCGATCAAACTGTTTGATAACCCGCTAGAGCAAAAGCAGGCGATGTGGAACGGTCTTCGCCGTTTACTGCTGCTGAATATTCCATCGCCGATTAAGTATCTGCATGAAAAGTTACCAAACAAAGCCAAGCTGGGTCTGTACTTTAACCCGTATGGCAAAGTGCTGGAGCTGATCGATGACTGTATCTCATGCGGTGTGGATAAATTGATTGACGCCAATGGTGGCCCGGTCTGGACGGAAGAGGGGTTTGCGGCGCTGCATGAAAAAGTGCGCGCTGAACTGAACGACACGGTGGTGGATATTGCGAAGCAGGTCGAGCAAATCCTTACGGCAGTGTTCAATATCAACAAACGTCTGAAAGGGCGCGTTGATATGACCATGGCGCTGGGGCTTTCTGATATCAAAGCGCAGATGGGTGGGCTGGTGTATCGCGGTTTTGTCACTGGCAACGGCTTCAAACGCCTGGGCGATACTTTGCGTTATTTGCAAGCGATTGAGAAACGGCTGGAAAAACTGGCGGTCGATCCGCATCGTGATCGCGCCCAGATGCTGAAAGTCGAAAACGTCCAGCAGGCGTGGCAGCAATGGATCAACAAGCTGCCTCCCGCGCGCCGTGAAGACGAAGACGTAAAAGAGATCCGCTGGATGATTGAGGAGTTGCGCGTCAGCTACTTCGCGCAACAGCTCGGCACGCCATATCCGATCTCTGATAAGCGTATTTTGCAGGCGATGGAGCAGGTTACCGCCTGACGTCTTTTCTGCCGTCTCCCTCTCCGTAACCCGGTTAGCGCAAGCTGCCGGGTTTCTTTATAAATTCCGAAAAAGTCGCTACGCAATAGGGTAAGTCCGAGGAGAAGAGTAACCTTTTCGCGTGCAGATAAATCAATCCGGGTGGGGCGGTAGCGTGTCATGTGCCGATTGGATAAGGTGTAGGACAGGACGTAATTCTAAATGAAAAGGAGTCTCAAGATGGTTGTTAATTCAACTGAATATAAATATGTTATGCAGCAGTATCAAAGTAATGACGAAGAAATACTGGTGCTTTTTAGCGATACCGGCGGTGGCGCCGGGCGAATTAAAGGTGCGCATCTGTGGACGGCGAGCGCTAACTTTATTGCGTATAAAAACCTTGCTACAGGTGAAATCAGTACGGAAGATGGGCGGATTGAGTGGTTGCTCAGTGACGAAGATATCAAATTACACGGCTCTACATATCCGTTCCATTTTAAAAAAAGCGGTATATATCGTTTACGCGTGCGATCACTTATTGATAAAACTGTCGCTGAAGATAAATCCCCCGCATTTTATAATCGCTTTTTTGTGCTTGATATAATTGAAGAAAACACACTCTGTGATGCGCTAAGCGACATTTTGGCTGAATATCGAAAGCCTGTACTATTGCAGGATGAATTACTTGGACAATTCACGCTGGATAAAGACTATTCTCACTTTTCTGGTAAAATAACGTGGCTGAATAATAATGTTTTTGTGCATTTAAATATCGATAAAGCGAATAAAAGTAGTTGGCAGGCTGCGTTGGGTCATTTGCGGTATCTCTATGATCACCAGCAAGAAAAAGACAGTGAATTTCGCCAGTTTGCAGCGGAGGAACTTACTGAGCTCGCCAATGACTGGCTGGATGATGAGGATGCTGATGAAATTACAGAAACCTCTTTTGCGGAAAGAATGACGCTTTGTGAGCTGGTTATTGAAGCTGATGGCGATTTTACCGTCTATTACAGTGATGATGATATGTTTTATGGTCATTCTATCGACGTCTCGGGCAATATTGCATATGGTGCAACTAGCGCAAATATTGTCGGATAAATGAAAGATTTTGGCCGGATAAGGCGTAGTCGCCTTCCGGCTGTTTTCCTCGTTCAGGAATGGGGGCACGCACAAAATAGCGCTCTGGCTATTTATTGCCATTTTCTGCATTGAGTCTGGAATGCGCTTCGCGATATGGCGAACGCTGGATAATATTCTGTGGGGGACTGGCGAATATCGCGTTGATATTATGCGTTATGATAATATTTCCTTTGGCTATCACTGCAATAATAATATTCAGGAAAACATCAAATGAGAAAGAAAGGATATTCAATATTGGTTGTTGTGATCGTTATCGTTTGTGTAGTATTTTTCGTGATAAGAAAACATTACCACACGCAGGCAGAAATTAATCTGGCAAATTTTTTCGTTTTTGCCGGTGCGTCGTCATTGCCGGAGAATATCGCTAGTATACGCATAGAAAGCAACGGCAAATTACCCGATAAACCGGATTATCACTATCTCACTGAGTTAACATTTGATGATATCGGGATGATCAACTCAGTCAATATGCAGGAACAGAGCAATGAAGGCCCGGATTACACGTTAAGCATAAAACGACAGGATAAAACATGGCAGTTGACTGACAAGACCGTGATTAAATTGGGCGATAAAATTTTAGGGCAATGGAACGGCAGCGAAACGTTTATCCGCGATAAAAAAGGGCGCATTATCAGTTCGGCAGGGAAATTCGCAATAGTGACTGATCGTTATAGTCATGACCTGAATTTTAATACTCGCTATTACTATGATGGCAACCACCTGATAAAAATAAAAAGAGATGGCGCTAAGCTGGAAAGAACAGAATATTATCACTACGACCAGCAAGATCGCCTGATGGCGATCGACAGCAATCGCGAACAGAGTCAGATTTCGTGGGACGACCAAAATCGCTGGCGGGCAACAAAAGTGGTTTACGATGGAAATGATGCAACGTATGAAACCTCAACCT
>NZ_BBMY01000176.1 GCF_000759775.1 Escherichia albertii NBRC 107761 = DSM 17582 | reverse complement strand
GGGTTCTAGCAACTAACTTACCTGTTGAAATTCGAACACCCAAACAACTTGTTAATATCTATTCGAAGCGAATGCAGATTGAAGAAACCTTCCGAGACTTGAAAAGTCCTGCCTACGGACTAGGCCTACGCCATAGCCGAACGAGCAGCTCAGAGCGTTTTGATATCATGCTGCTAATCGCCCTGATGCTTCAACTAACATGTTGGCTTGCGGGCGTTCATGCTCAGAAACAAGGTTGGGACAAGCACTTCCAGGCTAACACAGTCAGAAATCGAAACGTACTCTCAACAGTTCGCTTAGGCATGGAAGTTTTGCGGCATTCTGGCTACACAATAACAAGGGAAGACTTACTCGTGGCTGCAACCCTACTAGCTCAAAATTTATTCACACATGGTTACGCTTAGGGGAAATTATGAGGGGATCTCTCAGTGCATTGCCTCCAATTCCCATAATTTATTACGCCGATAATAACTTGGTGTAACCTTAAAAATGTACTTAAATCGACGTGTAAAAGATTGTTGGGAATCAAATTGATATTTTAATGCGATCTCAAGGATAGTTTTTTTCGTCAACCTCAACTCAACAGCCGCTTTCGTCAAACGACGAGCACGAATATAGCTAGCCAGTGTGACCCCTGTTACTTTTTTGAACAGCCGCTGAAAATACCACTTGGTATAACCCGCTTTATTCGCCACATCATCAAGCAGTAAAGACTGATCTAAATTATGTTCAATCCATAATAGAACATCTTTGATAACCGTTGTATGAAACTGCTTATCATCATATCTTAATTGGATGTTATTAGCTTTATTTTGATAGCGAGAATGCTGTTCAATATACATAAAATAACCTAAATGTTCTTAAGATTGTCACGACCACATCATCATGATACCATAAACATACTGACGGTATGTTATTTTAAATCTATCATGGAAAATAAAAATCATCAACAAGAAAATTTTAAGAGTACCTATCAATCACTGGTTAACTCAGCACGAATATTGTTTGTTGAAAAAGGCTATCAAGCTGTTTCAATAGATGAGATCTCGGGAAAAGCGTTGGTGACCAAAGGTGCCTTTTATCATCACTTTAAAAATAAAAAACAATTACTCAGTGCCTGTTATAAGCAGCAATTAATTATGATTGATGCCTACATCACAACAAAAACTGATTTAACAAATGGTTGGTCTGCCTTAGAAAGTATATTTGAACATTATCTTGATTATATTATTGATAATAATAAAAACCTTATCCCTATCCAAGAAGTGATGCCTATCATTGGTTGGAATGAACTTGAAAAAATTAGCCTTGAATACATTACTGGTAAGGTAAACGCCATTGTCAGCAAATTGATCCAAGAGAACCAACTTAAAGCTTATGATGATGATGTGCTTAAAAACTTACTCAATGGCTGGTTTATGCATATCGCAATACATGCGAAAAACCTAAAAGAGCTTGCCGATAAAAAAGGCCAATTTATTGCTATTTACCGCGGCTTTTTATTGAGCTTGAAAGATAAATAAAATAGATAGGTTTTATTTGAAGCTAAATCTTCTTTATCGTAAAAAATGCCCTCTTGGGTTATCAAGAGGGTCATTATATTTCGCGGAATAACATCATTTGGTGACGAAATAACTAAGCACTTGTCTCCTGTTTACTCCCCTGAGCTTGAGGGGTTAACATGAAGGTCATCGATAGCAGGATAATAATACAGTAAAACGCTAAACCAATAATCCAAATCCAGCCATCCCAAATTGGTAGTGAATGATTATAAATAACAGCAAACAGTAATGGGCCAATAACACCGGTTGCATTGGTAAGGCTCACCAATAATCCCTGTAAAGCACCTTGCTGATGACTCTTTGTTTGGATAGACATCACTCCCTGTAATGCAGGTAAAGCGATCCCACCACCAGCCAATAAAATTAAAACAGGGAAAACTAACCAACCTTCAGATATAAACGCTAAAAAGGCAAATGCACTACTATCTGCAATAAATCCGAGCAGTACTGCCGTTTTTTCGCCCCATTTAGTGGCTATTCTTCCTGCCACAAAGGCTTGGAATACTGAGTGTAAAAGACCAAGACCCGCTAATGAAAAGCCAACCATCATGCTATTCCATCCAAAACGATTTTCGGTAAATAGCACCCACACCGTTGCGGGAATTTGGCCTATCAATTGCGCTGAAAAATAAATAATCAACAAAATGGGCATCGTTTTAAATAAAGTGATGTATACCGAATTCGATTGCGTCTCAACCCCTACTTCGGTATCTGTATTATCACGTGTATTTTTGGTTTCACGGAACCAAAACATAACCACAAGGAAAGCGACAATATTTAGCAACGCAGCGATAAAAAAGGGACTATGCGGTGAAATCTCTCCTGCAAAACCACCAATAATAGGCCCCGCTATTAAACCAAGCCCAAAACTTGCCCCTAACCAACCGAACCACTTCACGCGTTGAGAAGCTGAGGTGGTATCGGCAATGACCGATGCCGCGACAGCCCCAGTAGCTCCTGTGATCCCTGAAAGCAAACGGCCTAAATACAGCATCCAAAGCGCACTTGAAAAAGCCAGCAATAAGTAATCCAGCGATGCGCCTATTAATGACAACAACAGCACTGGGCGCCGACCAAATCGGTCAGACATTTTTCCAAGCCAAGGAGCAAAGATAACCTGCATTAACGCATAAAGTGCAAGCAATACGCCAAAGTGGTTAGCGATATCTTCCGAAGCAATAAATTCACGTAATAACGTTGGCAAGACTGGCATGATAAGGCCAATCCCCATGGCATCGAGTAACGTAATTACCAATGCGATCTTTGTCGAACTATTCATTTCACTTTTCTCTATCACTGATAGGGAGTGGTAAAATAACTCTATCAATGATAGAGTGTCAACAAAAATTAGGAATTAATGATGTCTAGATTAGATAAAAGTAAAGTGATTAACAGCGCATTAGAGCTGCTTAATGAGGTCGGAATCGAAGGTTTAACAACCCGTAAACTCGCCCAGAAGCTAGGTGTAGAGCAGCCTACATTGTATTGGCATGTAAAAAATAAGCGGGCTTTGCTCGACGCCTTAGCCATTGAGATGTTAGATAGGCACCATACTCACTTTTGCCCTTTAGAAGGGGAAAGCTGGCAAGATTTTTTACGTAATAACGCTAAAAGTTTTAGATGTGCTTTACTAAGTCATCGCGATGGAGCAAAAGTACATTTAGGTACACGGCCTACAGAAAAACAGTATGAAACTCTCGAAAATCAATTAGCCTTTTTATGCCAACAAGGTTTTTCACTAGAGAATGCATTATATGCACTCAGCGCTGTGGGGCATTTTACTTTAGGTTGCGTATTGGAAGATCAAGAGCATCAAGTCGCTAAAGAAGAAAGGGAAACACCTACTACTGATAGTATGCCGCCATTATTACGACAAGCTATCGAATTATTTGATCACCAAGGTGCAGAGCCAGCCTTCTTATTCGGCCTTGAATTGATCATATGCGGATTAGAAAAACAACTTAAATGTGAAAGTGGGTCTTAAAAGCAGCATAACCTTTTTCCGTGATGGTAACTTCACGGTAACCAAGATGTCGAGTTAACCACCCTTTAGATTCATAAAGCGAAAATAATGCGGCTCCAACGTACCCACCTAAATGGAAACGGCGTTCACTCCAATCTAAACACGCACAACAGATTTTACGTGAATGTTTGGAAGGAACGTCAATTCCCATTTCATGAAAATATTGAATACCACTTAATGTGATCATTGAACCATTTTCAGTGATCCATTGCTGTTGACAAAGGGAATCATAGATCTTAACGGCAACTTCGCCAGCTAAATGATCATAGCAAGTACGTGCTTTTCGTAAATGCACTGGCGTGGAAACTTTGGCATGTACGCCATGGTTTAAGGAGATCCCCATCATACTTTCCATCAATTCAGCAATATCTTTTCCTGCTAGCCGAAAATAACGATGCTTGCCTTGAGCTACTACTGTGATTAGCTGGCAATCTAATAATTTAGATAAATGACTGCTCGCCGTTGAAGCTGATATATTCGCCACAGAACTTAGCTCAGTGGCCGTCCAAGCTCGCCCATCCATCAAAGCACTGAGTATTTTAACTCGTGAAATGTCAGACATAGCCGCCCCTATCGCGGCTATTGAGGACTCAAAGGTAACCTCTTTTCGTATTAAATTAGCCATCGCAAGTTCACTTTATTGCCCAAGGGAGCGTAACAGATGCAGCCATACTATCATTGTCCGTTATTAATATCAGTTGGTTAGCATGGTCACTGTATTGCACTAAAATATTAATGTTATTCTCCGCCAATACTCGTGCTATTTCGCCAAGTTCCCCCGGTTTTTCCTGTTTTAACTTACGAATTAATGGTGTCCGGATCGCAAGTACTAACAGTCCAGCTTGCTCTAGCGCTATTTTAGCTTCCTTTCCTTGTTCAACAAGAAAATGAGCATGGCATTCATCACCAACCGTAAATATCCCTCCCCCTTCCAATCCAATACCTTTATTACCTAATGTTTTTCCTAGTAATGCTAATTGTCCTATTTGATTATCTAAAACAACGTGAACATCAAACATTATCCTTGTCCTTTTTAAATGAATATTCGCGAGTAATATGAGCAATACTAATTTTGTAAAAATCAAATATTGACTCTCGCCCTTCTTGTTGAGCTTTCGCATGTAAAACATGATTTTTCCATTGCAGAACTGCGTATTCGTTTTCCCACCAAGATAGCGATAACATTTTTCCTTCTGTAGCTAGACTTTGAAAACGTTCAATTGAAATAAAACCAGCTACATGACTTAATAGTGGTCTTAACTCCTCAGCTAAAGTCAAATAGCGAGTTTGTTGGTCGGGTTGTATTTGCACCTCAAATATTACAGCAATCATATTTTTCTCCGTTATTAATCAACAAACAGAGTAATCCACCCGAAAATTAACACTTCGATAAGCAACGAAATATAGAAAGGTCATGCTGCTGTTTTATGTTGTATATCACACTTCTTTAAATTGCTCGGCCTGCGCTTATCATGTTCTCCTTCTCTTATAATTTTGTTTATTATTTATACTTTTTTATTTTTTGCTATCACCGAAAATAGTGCGGATCCCGCATGGTATTTAGGTTTACCCATCATTAAATACCATTGTTGTTATTTTAATCTTTTTAATATTTCATGATTAAGATCACACTAAAATTATGACCCTATTAACTAAAAGTTATGGATACCCTAATAAAACTCATTGTTAAAGATTAGTTAACCAAAGTAACTTCATTTTTCACTATTGTTAAATTGTTATAGTGAAAATTCTGGTAAACTAATAGAGGTAAAAAAATGATCCTAGATGCCAGTTATACATTATTAGTCGCATGTATCGCGCTACTCATAGGAATGTTTGTCGTAAAATTTACCCCGTTCCTACAAAAAAACCACATACCAGAAGCCGTCGTTGGTGGCTTTATTGTTGCAATTGTTCTGTTAATTATTGATAAAACATCAGGTTATTCGTTTACTTTTGATGCTTCATTGCAAAGTTTATTAATGCTCACATTCTTTTCCTCTATCGGGCTAAGTTCTGACTTTTCTCGACTGATTAAAGGAGGAAAGCCGTTAGTTCTATTAACTATTGCAGTAACGATCCTAATCGCCATTCAAAATACTGTCGGCATGAGTATGGCTGTCATGATGAATGAAAGTCCATTTATTGGCTTAATTGCAGGTTCAATTACTCTAACAGGTGGTCATGGTAATGCCGGAGCATGGGGCCCTATTCTCGCTGATAAATATGGTGTAACAGGCGCCGTTGAATTAGCGATGGCTTGTGCAACACTTGGATTAGTGTTGGGTGGTTTAGTTGGCGGCCCTGTTGCCCGTCATCTTTTGAAAAAGGTCTCTATTCCTAAAACAACCGAGCAAGAGCGCGACACTATCGTTGAAGCTTTTGAGCAACCAAGCGTCAAAAGAAAAATCAATGCAAATAACGTTATTGAAACCATTTCAATGCTGATTATCTGTATTGTTGTTGGTGGCTATATCAGTGCATTGTTTAAAGATACTTTTCTGCAACTGCCTACTTTTGTCTGGTGTTTATTTGTCGGTATTATTATCCGTAATACACTGACTCATGTATTTAAACACGAAGTGTTTGAGCCGACCGTCGATGTATTAGGTAGCGTTGCTTTATCGCTTTTCTTGGCAATGGCGTTAATGTCATTAAAATTTGGTCAATTGGCAAGCATGGCAGGGCCAGTATTAATTATCATTGCTGTACAAACTGTTGTCATGGTGCTATTTGCCTGCTTTGTCACCTTCAAAATGATGGGCAAAGATTATGATGCTGTCGTGATCAGCGCGGGTCACTGTGGCTTTGGTATGGGAGCAACACCAACAGCAATTGCGAATATGCAAACAGTCACAAAAGCATTTGGACCATCACATAAAGCTTTCCTTGTCGTTCCTATGGTCGGTGCCTTTATTGTTGATATTTCAAACAGTATCTTAATTAAAATATTTATTGAAATTGGTACATACTTTACCTAATAGCTACACACTACTCGGCGTACTTCTCCTAACAATTTATTATAGGGCAGTATGCCGAGCCGCTTTCTTACCCCGTATATTCCCCTAGTCAATCTATTTAGCTTGCACGTTTACGAATTAATTCTCGTGACAACTAAACCAAAATTTGAATTATGACGAGTATATCTGATTATTTATACTTTATTCGTTAGAATAGTCCGTAGAAATAAATAATCAGTAGGCTACATGGAATGAAATTAAGACATCTCGATATCTTTTATGCTGTAATGACTTGTGGTTCCTTAACGCGTGCGGCTGAAGTTTTACATATTTCTCAACCCGCGGCGAGTAAAGCACTCAAACATGCTGAGCA
>NZ_BBMY01000177.1 GCF_000759775.1 Escherichia albertii NBRC 107761 = DSM 17582 | reverse complement strand
TCTGAAGTCGCTGGATGATAAGCAGCGAAAAAATTTAGTGCCGCTTATAAAGAAAGACGTGAAACGATTAGGCGAGTATCAATGGCATGAAGTAAGTATCGGCGGTCTTCGTGGTGGAACTTACCAGCAAGATGGTACAAAAAATCAGTTAGAGATGCTTAGCCTGGCGATCATCGGTTGCTATGCGCGAAAAGACTGTAAAAATATTGAACGTAACTTGCTGAGTTCTAATGAGGCAGTTAAACAGACACTCAAATGGCACTGCCCGGAATGGCTTACTGATTATATTAATGGTGATATTAAAGGTGGACATTTTTCAATAGATTATGCCACTCTCTGCGACTGGATTGCCGAAGGATATGTTGGCAATATTACACCGCAGGTTATTGTTAGTAAAATCACCTCTGCATCAAATCTTGAAAAATATCGCTTTTCTTTAGACGATCATATCTGGATGGTGTTTAATTATCCATGCGGTATTGCATGATCAGATCAGTGGTATCCAAAGGAAAGTAAACCTGAGGATGCCGGAGAACGGAAATGGATATATTTCTTCAAAAAATATATCACGGAAAAACGTATCAACAGAATAAGAGTATTACAAGAGAGTTTGCTCGCGGTTAATCGTAATTTTAATCGTGAACAAACATGCTGGTACGCCACGCTATTTACTTTACTGCAACCGACGATAGATGAGTGCTTACAACTACAGGAAGAGTTATTTTCAACGTTTTGTTGTCCACAGAGCAAACCTGTCGCGACAGCATTACAGGCAATCAAAAAGATCGTCGATCACAGAGATTTTCGTTATAATGAGTTTATCACCTATCTTCCGCAGCTATTTTCTGCTACCACTAAAAGTATTGTCGATAGTGCATTAGTAATTGCTGATAAATTAGCTAAACAACAATCAGAAAAAAGACCAGAAATATGTCAATATCTTACTGCTGTATTTCTAAGTAAAGATGTTAGCCTGCAAAATAAAGCCGCTAAGTTAATAGCTAAATATGGTAACCCCATGGAACCCGGATTTAGCTTGCTATTGAACAGTTATGCAGACAATATGCTTACTGGTGCTCGGGAATTGTTGACTGGCTTTCCTGGTATTCAGCCAATATTGAACAATGAATATGATGAACTATCCGCACTTTTACCACTGATTCGTGAAGATAACCGTATTGCAGAAATTGAGACCTGGGATGATTTTGTCTTCCTGGCAGGGCAGGCATTTCATAACGTTGAGTCGTATTACTTTGACCTGTTACCAGCTGCATTGTTACGTTTTGCTCCTGAAATTAATGAAGAGAATGTGAACCAACTGGAACCTGCATTTATGCAGGCGCTGGAGACATCTGAACATATTTCTTTTTTTGACGGGATGTTGGGCTTTTTCTTTATGGAATATGCGGCAGAACTTATCTCATGTTTTCCACTACAGACAGCAAAAATTAAAATAGTATATGAAAATTTTCAGGAGTTAAAAAATACAACTGACGAATGGAAAAAGATAGACTGGGGGTTTCATTCCTATGATAAGGAAGACAAAAAAAGAAGTCGCTCATGGATTGCGTTTTTCAAAAATATTCTGTTGCTATTAAAAAACAACGTTAATCTGCCTTTGCTTTCAACACCCACGCATCTGCCTTGCTTTATTGACACCGGCGGTGTTTGTCCTGCGCCTTTTGCAATACCAAAATGCGGGTGTTGTTCCTGTTAGTCAGGATATGCAACTTGCGATTCAACGGTGTGTATTTATTGGCAGTCAACCTGATATTTCACAACTTAACACCGAATATGCTGCATTAGTGCGATATTTGTTTTCCGGCGCGCAAGACGCATTAGCACAAGTCGCGCATGAAGAATGGAAACTGGCGGCCATTATTACCCGCAGTGCGGTGAATCCTGATACAACGTCTTTTGATGTCGGGTATACATTGCTGGAAAAACACGCGTTACCGATGGAATTATTAAGTAATATTTTCCCCTGGTTTATCAAGGGAGATAAAAAAACTCCCCAGTAAGAACATTCAATTTTGACGTTACAACGGCTGTTCAAAATCTGGAGATGACTTTGTTCTATGCTGACAGTTTCATGCCTTGCTCTAAATACAGTTACTTTGGCGGAGAGTATAAGCGGCGAACGCTGTATGCTTTCCCCTGGCAGGGTGATGTCACACTCATGCGTTATATAGAAATGAATTTTCATGATCCAAACATTTCATCAACGAAATCGAATCTGGAAATCCTCCAGGCACTTTACGATCTCCCTTTGCCACTTTCTCCCATGGGCCACTTTCTCCCATGGGCCACTTGCTTACCGGGCTTTGTATGCTTCATGCCGACAAAACGGTTCGTGCTCTTGCTGGCGAATTATGGATTGATAAACTGCGTTATCCACAAGGCGTGAATTCTACCCATATCGGCGACATCCTGGGGCATCTGGAAAAAGAAAACTGGGCACCACTCAAACGTTTTACCGATCTCGCTATGCAGTCGCTTATCAATATCAGCTCTCGCCATAATCAGTCATTACTGGAGATGATCACTGCAATGGATAGCCATTTGAATATAGTAAAAATCACCAATTACAAAAAGCTCAATGAGCTGCAACTCGAACTCACAAGGAAGTCATAAATGGAAGATACGCTCACTTATTGTTACAACATCCCATCCGTTTTGCATAAAACGAACGGCCAGGATGAATTACGTCTGGCAAAATATAGCGAGATCCAAAAGGCATCCGATGCGCCCTGTTTCTTTGTCGGTCAGGTCAGGCAACCTTTTTTGATGGCGCGTTGTTTAATTGCGTTGTCTAACGTGGTGAAGTCGAGCTTTAACCTTTCGCTCGCGCAACTAGCGCTACTGAAAGATCCCATTGTCAGTGCAGGATATGAACGGGTGCGGTTTGAAGGGTTTTCCCATTGCGCCGGGGTTTATGCGCGGCTCGATATTTTGCCCGATGGCTTAAATGGCGAGTTTTTACAAAGCGGTACGACTAATGTTGATTTCAATCAACCGATGCTGTCGGCGCTGGCGAGAGTGCGCAATAGTGAAGTGGTTACGCTTTCGGTAGGGCAAAAATCGGTTGGCCTACATCTTGAGAGCCAGCAGGTTATTGAACGCAAAGTGCCACTTCCAGTGAAATGGATTAAAGGCCTCAGTAGCGTGCAGGTCTACCTTGCACAGTCGGTAAAAGGTCATCAGTTTAATAAAGTTCAGGCACAGCAACTGTTTCGCTCATTACCCAAAGGGCAGGTGAAAACTGATTACTATTTGCAGGTGCGTGGTACGACGCCACAATTTTCGCCAGTAAAATCAGTCAATGCAGTGTGTATCGGCGGTCTGCATCGCCTGCGCTTACTGGAACCCTTGTTACCTTTTGTTGACTGCTTGCAGGTCTTCGCACAACCAGATATGCAATCCACCACCTGGCAACTCTGGTTTGGCGATCTACGTTTCACGCTTTCTTTATCACGCGATTGCTGGCGTGGATTTTCTGGTGAAGGGGCGACGCTGGATGCGCTAAATGAGGGTATTGACGAAAGCTGGCTGACTGTTTTTGATGAGCAGGCACAGGCCAACCAGACCATTAGCCCGACATTTTTCACTTCCGGTGGCAGTCAGTGGCTGGGAAAAACCGACACATTAGCCGCGCAACTGGCAGCAATGGGATTACTGGGTTACGACCTTACCGATAATGCTTATTTTTATCGCCAGTTGCCGTTCAAACTCTCCCGCGTAATGAGTCTGAACCCGCGCCTGAAAGGGGCTGATAAATTGCTGCAAGAGAATAAAGTTGAGATTATTAGTCAGCAACCAGCCAGAATCGAGGCGCGGGTCGAGGGAAGTGGTGTACGACATACGGTCATTCTCGACGGCAACGGTGAACGCTGTACCTGTGAATGGTTCAGTAAATATCAGGGCGAAAGAGGACCGTGCAAGCATGTGCTGGCGGTGAAGAAACTGCTAAGACAATAGGCGCGTGATATACTTCCGCCAGACCCATCGCTGGAAAAAGACAAATGGAACAAGCGCATACCCAGCTTATCGCCCAACTGAACGAACGTATTTTAGCGGCGGACAACACGCCGCTTTATATTAAGTTTGCTGAAACGGTGAAAAATGCCGTGCGCAGCGGGGTGCTGGAGCATGGCAATATTTTGCCTGGCGAGCGTGATTTGAGCCAGTTAACCGGCGTTTCGCGCATTACGGTGCGCAAGGCGATGCAGGCGCTGGAAGAAGAGGGCGTGGTGACACGTTCGCGTGGTTACGGCACGCAAATCAACAACATCTTCGAATACTCGTTGAAAGAAGCGCGAGGTTTTTCTCAGCAGGTGGTGTTGCGCGGGAAAAAGCCCGATACGCTATGGGTTAACAAGCGAGTCGTTAAATGCCCTGAAGAGGTGGCGCAGCAACTGGCGGTCGAAGCGGGCAGTGATGTCTTTTTGTTGAAGCGTATTCGTTATGTCGATGAAGAAGCGGTATCGATTGAAGAATCGTGGGTTCCGGTGCATTTAATTCATGATGTTGATGCCATCGGTATCTCTCTCTATGACTACTTCCGCAGTCAGCATATTTACCCGCAACGTACACGTTCCCGCGTTAGCGCCCGGATGCCGGATGCTGAGTTTCAGTCACACATTCAGCTAGATAGCAAAATACCGGTGCTGGTGATCAAGCAAGTGGCGCTTGACCAACAGCAACGGCCTGTTGAGTACAGCATCAGCCACTGTCGCAGCGATCTATACGTTTTTGTGTGCGAGGAGTAGTTCCTCACGCGTTGGCGCACAATCACCGCCGTGATGCCCGACCACCCATGACGCCACAGCATTACCCAGCAGCACTGCGTCTGCCAGCGGTAAGCCGGAGGCCAGCCCGGCCAGAACGCCACCTGCGTGGCTATCACCCGCACCAATCGTGTCTACGACTTGCGTCGGAAATGCCGAAATACAACCAGAAGATTGCGCACTAAAATACCACGCGCCTTCTTTGTCGAGACGCACGATCAATGGCGCGGTAAATTTTTCCTGCCATTGCTTGCCGAGCGTCGTTATATCGGTGGATAAAGCAAAATGTTCGGCGGCAATTTCAGCTTCCTGGCGATTGAGTGACACCAATGGTCGACAGGTCATGATGCGTTCAAGTAATGCATCCGGGATATCGCCAATACGCGGGCCAAAATCGATAAATGGCATCACGTCGTTCAGCCCTTCCAGCCATTCCACTAATAATTCGCCGCAGGGCGAGGCCAGTTGATAGCCGGAAAAATAGAGCAGGCTGCCAGGCGCAACGGTTAATCGTGCCAACCATTCGCGATTCCACTGATTTTCCACCCCACTGAACGACATAAACGTGCGTTCGCCATCAGGCTCAACCAGCGCCAGGCACCAGCCGTTATCGCCTTCGGCGTTATCGATGAGGCTGATTAATCCCTCTTTCGCCATCCGGTTGCGAATAATCTCCGCCCATACTCCCTGACCGAGCGGCAATGCGTTGTCTGCTTCGATGCCGAGGCGTTTTAACGCCATGGCAATATTCAGCGCGCAGCCGCCAACGTTTACGCTTTGCTGCTTCAGCTCGATATCGCACCCGCGCCAGGGCAGGGCGTAAGCGTCGGCGATCACATCAATGACCGCCGCGCCAATCACCATAACCGGCTGACGCGTCGTTAATTCAGGCAGCAGCGTGTGTAATTGAGCGCTGCTCATACTGCCTCCCGTTGTTGCCGATATTTCGCCAGCGCCGTGGCATAGCGGTTGAAATCAAGCTGATTTACCGCATCCAGTTTTGCTTTTAACGCAGGATCGATAGCGTTAACGCCATGCAACGCGCCACAAATCGCCGTCGCCATAGCACCGATGGTGTCGGTATCGCCGCCAAGATTAGCGCACAGGATGGCGCAACGGTTTGGGTCGGTTTGTGCCAGTTCAACCAGTGCAATGGCGCACGGCACGGACTCAATGGTGCTGGTGCCTGCGCCAACGACCTGATAAAGCCGTTCGCTGGCGGATTCTGTACCGTCGGCGTTGCGGACAATTTTTAGTGCAATTTCCAGACGAGCCGCCAGAGAAGCGCTGAACGTGGTGATACGTTTTTGTTGTGCATATAACGCAATTGAGGGGAGTGAGTCGACAATTGTTGACCAGTTTTCTCCGTCAATGGCACGAGAAATCGCCCATGCAATGACTACCGCGCCCGCGACCGCCAGATCGGATTTATGGGTCGGGCTGGACGCCAGCGCTACATCATCAATAAAGGAATCAATATCGCGCGCCGGAAGTAAACATCCCAGCGGAGACACTCGCATTGCCGCGCCGTTGGTCACGCCGTTGTTTTCGAGTTCGGCAACAGGTTTACCTTCACGAATGGCATTGAGGGCTATTTTTGACGTCGGCCCAAGAACGTTTTTGTTAAACGCGTCGAAGCGTTCGGCCCAGCTGAGAATATTACGCCCAATCAGATCCGGGTCGATTTCGCCTTCGCGCTCCAGCAACGCATCTGCCAGACAGAGCGCCATTGAGGTGTCGTCGGTAAATTCGGCGCAGTCAAAATAACAGGCCGCGTTATTCTCCTTTGGTCCTGGCAGAAAACGGTCAATCCAGCCAAAATGCGCTTTGACGCGGGAACGCGGCCAAAGCTCGGAGGGCATTCCCATCGCATCCCCTAACGCCTGCCCGTAAAGAGCACCGAGAATACGTTCTGTTTTCATTTAACTTCCCCCTGTGTTAACGCAATGTCGCGATCATCGACTTTGATAGCCGTAATTTCGTTGTCGGATTCGCGGAAAAAAACCATGAACAGCACGGCAATAATGGCAATCATCATCGCACCGAAAGTCCACATCCCGGCCCAGTTAAAAGTCAGTCCATTTACCGGTTCCTGATACGGG
>NZ_BBMY01000178.1 GCF_000759775.1 Escherichia albertii NBRC 107761 = DSM 17582 | reverse complement strand
TACCTAATGAATGTTTTGATCAAACAGAGGGTAAAAAAATAGCCACAAAAAAGTAAAAATGCGTGGCAACACGCACAGAGACTCTCGACGCCGTCGCCCGGTCTGCCTATTATTTAGGGCGGTATCGTTTGGCTTTAAGATCAGAGGAGGAGTAAATGCGAGCAGCGTTGTGGGTGGGTTGTGCCGCTTTATTGTTATCGGCGTGTAGTAGCGAACCTGTTCAGCAGGCAACGGCGGCACATGTTGCGCCAGGTTTAAAAGCATCAATGTCCAGTAGTGGAGAAGCAAATTGCGCAATGATTGGCGGTTCGCTTTCCGTTGCCCGTCAACTGGATGGAACGGCCATTGGGATGTGTGCATTACCCAACGGCAAACGCTGTAGCGAGCAGTCGCTTGCCGCCGGAAGTTGTGGCAGCTATTAATTGACCAAATCGGCCAGCTTGTAGATTAATGTCTGTTTTGCAGTCGCCAGCGTTAATTGATTCGCGGTCAGATCTACTTGCGCACCTTCTTTCAGCATTTCGCTGATGGTATTGTCGAGTTCGTTAAGCTGTGGATTCGCGCACATCATACGGGTCATTGCCAGCGTTTTAACTTTCAGCTCGCCATTAGAAAGTTTGCCTTCACCGCTAAAGCGGTTACACATGCTGCCGGAAATCATCATTTTTTCACCAAAACTGATTTCTGGCGGATTTTTATCGCTGGTGACAGGCTGACCATTTACATTTTCCAGAACAAAGCGATGATGCTGCAATTGCTCAGGCGTCACAGCAATTTTATCATTACTTACACATCCCGCCATCAGCAGGCTTATCGCAACGAGCGCGGCTACTTTCTTCATTGTGATTCTCAATTATAGTTTCTGATTCAGGAATATTTTAAGAATAGAAGATGAAAGGTCTTTGAGGATTATCTGAATAAGCTCCCCTGCAGGACAGGGGAGCGGTGAAATTAAACCAGTTCGTTAGGGCAAGGTTCGCCTTTCTCCAGATGACTTAAGTTTTGCAGCGTGGTCTGGGAGATACTGGTCAGGGCCTCCGCGGTCAGGAATGCCTGATGCCCGGTAAACAGTACGTTATGGCAGGCAGACAGACGACGGAATACGTCATCCTGAATCACGTCGTTGGATTTGTCTTCAAAGAACAGATCGCGTTCGTTTTCATACACGTCCATCCCCAACGAGCCGATTTTCTGGTTTTTCAGCGCTTCAATCGCGGCCTGAGAGTCAATCAGAGCGCCGCGGCTGGTGTTAATCACCATTACACCGTCTTTCATTTGCTCAAATGCAGTTTCATTAAGCAGATGGTAGTTCTCCGGCGTCAGCGGGCAGTGCAGGGAGATAACGTCAGATTCAGCGAACAGCGTCGGCAAATCGACATATTCTACGCCGAGCTCCAGCGCCGCCGCACTTGGATACGGATCGAATGCCAGTAGGCGCATGCCGAACCCTTTCAGAATGCGTAGCATAGCTACACCGATTTTACCCGTGCCGATAACGCCTGCCGTTTTGCCATACATCGTAAAGCCGGTCAGACCTTCCAGAGAAAAGTTGGCGTCACGAGTGCGCTGATAGGCACGGTGAATTCGACGGTTTAGCGTCATCATCATGCCGATAGCATGTTCAGCGACGGCTTCCGGGTCGTAGGCTGGAACGCGCACCACTTTCAGGCCCAACTCTTTTGCAGCGTCGAGATCGACGTTATTAAAACCGGCACAGCGCAGGGCGATATATTTCACGCCATGCTTTTTCAGCTCTTCCAGCACCGGGCGGCTGCCGTCATCATTAACGAAAATACACACTGCTTCACAGCCATTGGCGGTTTTTGCGGTTTTTTCCGTCAGCAGAAAGTCAAAAAATTCCAGCTCAAAGCCAAAGGACTCGTTCACCTGTTGCAGGTACTTTTTGTCGTACTGTTTTGTGCTATAAACGGCGAGTTTCATAAGACTTTCTCCAGTGATGTTGAATCACATTTAAGCTACTAAAAATATTTTACAAAATTTCAAATATAATTGAAAGGTGGAGTTATATTGAAAACTTCAGAAACATCTATGCTTAGTGTAGGCGCAACCTTCAACTGAACGGTTAAACATGCCAAAATACTGCATTGACTGCTTAATTTTTCGCTAAATCAGGATATTAACTACCCATGCTGGGTAAATATAAAGCCGTTCTCGCGCTGCTATTGTTGATCATTCTTGTGCCATTGACATTGCTGATGACGCTGGGTCTGTGGGTTCCCACGCTGGCGGGCATCTGGCTTCCTCTTGGTACTCGCATTGCGTTAGATGAAAGCCCTCGCATTACGCGTAATGGTCTGATCATTCCTGATCTCCGTTATTTGGTGGCGGATTGCCAGTTGGCGCATATCACCGATGCTCGTCTTTCTCATCCCAGCCGCTGGTCGCTTAATGTCGGCACAGTAGAACTTGATTCCGCGTGTCTGGCGAAATTACCGCAGACGGAACAATCGCCCGCAGCGCCGAAAACCCTTGCGGAATGGCAGGCTATGTTGCCCAACACCTGGATCACCATTGATAAGGTTATTCTTTCTCCCTGGCAGGAGTGGCAGGGAAAATTATCCTTAGCGTTGACGTCAGATATCCAGCAACTTCGTTATCAGGGCGAAAAAGTTAAATTTCAAGGCCGGTTAAAAGGGCAAACTCTGACGGTTAACGAGCTGGCTGTTTCTGCGTTTGAAAATCAGCCGCCTGTCAAACTGGTCGGTGAATTCACCATGCCGCTGGTGCCGGATGGCCTGCCTGTGAGCGGTCATGTCACGGCGACATTGAATTTGCCGCAGGAACCCAAACTGGTGGATGCTGAACTGGAGTGGCAAGAGAACAGTGGACAACTCATCGTGATGGCGCGAGGTAACGACGAGCCGTTGCTCGATTTGCCATGGGAGATTACCCGCCAGCAACTGACCATCAGTGATGGACGCTGGATCTGGCCTTATGAAGGTTTTCCACTGAGCGGGCGTCTGGGGATAAAAGTTGAAAACTGGCAAGCGGGACTCGAAAACGCACAGATTAGCGGGCGCCTGAGCGTGCTGACGCAAGGGCAAGCAGGTAAGGGCAACGCGGTGCTCAATTTCGGCCCAGGAAAACTGAGCATGGATAACAGCCAGATGCCACTGCAACTGACTGGCGAGGCGAAGCAGGCGGATCTTATTTTGTATGCACGGTTGCCCGCACAGTTAAGTGGAAGTCTGACCGATCCCTTGCTGGCCTTTGAACCGGGCGCGCTATTACGTTCAAAGGGAAGAGTTATTGATTCACTGGACATCGATGAAATTCGCTGGCCTTTGGCTGGCGTTAAAGTGACGCAACGTGGTGTCGATGGTCGTTTGCAGGCTATTTTGCAAGCTCATGAAAACGAGTTAGGCGATTTTGTGCTGCATATGGATGGGCAGGCCAAAGATTTCTTGCCTGATGCTGGTCGCTGGCAGTGGCGTTACTGGGGGAAAGGCAGTTTTACGCCAATGCACGCGACATGGGACGTCGCGGGAACGGGGGAGTGGCATGACAACACGATCACGCTGACCGATCTCTCAACCGGCTTCGACCAGTTGCAATATGGCACCATGAAGGTGGAAACGCCACGTTTGATCCTCGAGAAGCCCATTGTCTGGATACGCGATCCACAGAATCCATCTTTTAGCGGCGCATTGTCACTGGACGCCGGACAAACGCTTTTTACTGGTGGCAGTGTGTTACCGCCATCAACGTTAAAATTTAGTGTCGATGGGCGCGATCCGACTTATTTTCTCTTCAACGGAGATTTGCATGCCGGAGCGATCGGGCCGGTTCGTGTAAATGGTCGCTGGGATGGTATTCGCCTGCGCGGCAATGCCTGGTGGCCCAAACAATCATTGACTGTATTCCAGCCGTTAGTCCCGCCAGACTGGAAGATGAAATTGCGTGAAGGCGAATTGTATGCCCAGGTTGCATTTTCAGCTGCGCCCGATCAAGGCTTCCGTGCGGGAGGGCATGGCGTGTTGAAAGGCGGCAGTGCCTGGATGCCGGACAATCAGGTCAATGGCGTCGATTTTGTTTTGCCGTTCCGTTTTGGTGACGGAGCATGGCATTTGGGAACACGGCGACCAGTATCACTCCGTATAGCTGAAGTCGTTAACCTGGTGACGGCGAAAGATATTACAGCCGATCTTCAGGGGCGTTATCCGTGGACTGAGGAAGAACCGTTATTGTTAAGCAATGTTAGCGTCGATGTATTGGGCGGTAACGTACTGATGAAACAATTACGTATGCCACAGCACGATCCGGCGTTGTTGCGTCTGAATAATCTCTCGTCCAGCGAACTGGTTAGTGCCGTTAATCCTAAACAATTCGCCATGTCCGGCGCATTCAACGGCGCGCTGCCTTTATGGCTGAACAATGACAAATGGATTGTCAAAGACGGCTGGCTGGCAAATGCAGGCCCCATGACTTTACGTCTGGACAAAGACACGGCGGATGCAGTGGCAAAAGACAATGTGACTGCGGGAACGGCAATTAACTGGTTGCGCTATATGGAAATCAGTCGTTCATCGACAAAAATTAATTTAGATAATCTCGGCGTGTTAACCATGCAGGCAACAATCACCGGTAATAGTCGTGTCGATGGTAAAACCGGTACGGTAAATCTCAACTACAGCCATGAAGAAAATATTTTCACGCTGTGGCGCAGTTTACGCTTTGGCGATAATCTCCAGGCATGGCTGGAACAGAATGCCCGATTCCCGGAAACTGGCTGCCCATCAGGAAAAGAGTGTGAGGAAAAACAATGAAAATAGTGATAGCCGCGTTCGCGTCCTCTTTTATGTTAGCTGGTTGCACGCCGCGCATAGAAGTGGCTGCACCGAAAGAACCCATCACCATTAATATGAACGTTAAAATTGAGCATGAGATCATCATCAAGGCGGATAAAGATGTTGAAGACTTGCTCAAAACCCGTAGCGATCTTTTTTGAGGCGATGATGAAGAAAATATTACTGGTAGTGGTATGGATTATTAGCCTGATGAGCAGCAACGTTATGGCACTAACTCTGGACGAAGCCAGAGCTCAGGGGCGGGTCGGTGAAACGCTTAATGGCTATCTGGTGGCGCTGAAAACGGATGCCGAGACGCAGACATTAGTAAAAGATATTAATGAAGCTCGTAACCGTAGCTATCAACAACTGGCAAAGCAAAATAATGTATCAACTGAAGATATCGCTAAACTGGCAGGGCAAAAACTGGTAGAGCGTGCTAAGCCGGGGGAGTTTGTGCAGGGCATTAATGGAAAATGGTTACGAAAATAACTTACGGGGAACGCTCAGAATTTTGCATCACGTTAAAAACTCTACAGCGAAACAATATTAATTATTCTGTTACCGGGTAGTACAGATATCCGGGCAAATTCATGTTGTTTTTTGTCAGGCTAACACATTTTTTTACGCATCTGTATTCAATATCCATTTCTTCGCTTGCCGTTCATTTCTATACTGATTTTTCTTAATCCGCTTTTTACAGGGCAGGGTGTTATGAGCAGCAACGTATTTATTCTTGGTACAAAATCCGTCAAGCGCCTGGGTTATGGCGCGATGCAACTGGCTGGCCCTGGCGTCTTTGGGCCGCCAAAAGATCGCCATGTTGCTATTACGGTATTACGCGAGGCGCTGGCGCTGGGCGTCAATCATATCGACACCAGTGATTTTTACGGTCCTCACGTGACTAACCAAATCATCCGTGAAGCATTGCATCCTTATCCCGACGATTTGACGATCGTGACCAAAATTGGCGCACGTCGTGGTGATGACGCCTCCTGGCTTCCGGCATTTTCGCCTGCGGAGCTTAAACAGGCAGTACACGATAACCTGCGTAACCTGGGGCTGGACGTGCTGGATGTCGTTAATCTACGCGTGATGATTGGCGATGGTCACGGTCCGGCGGAAGGATCGATTGAAGCCAGCCTGACTGTGCTCGCAGAAATGCAGCAACAAGGTCTGGTGAAACATATTGGCCTGAGCAACGTGACACCGACGCAGGTGGCTGAAGCACGTAAGATCACTGAAATCGTCTGTGTGCAGAACGAATACAACATTGCACATCGTGCCGATGACGCGCTGATTGATGCGCTGGCTGACGATGGTATCGCTTATGTGCCGTTCTTCCCGCTTGGCGGCTTTACGCCACTACAATCAACAACGCTCTCTGACGTGGCTGCAAGCCTTGGTGCCACGCCGATGCAGGTGGCCCTGGCATGGTTGTTACAGCGTTCACCGAATATTTTATTGATCCCTGGGACATCTTCTGTCGAACATTTGCGGGAAAATATGGCTGCCGCAAAATTGCAGCTTTCTGCGGAAGTATTGACAACTCTGGATGGCATTTCGCGAGAGTAATAATATTAACGAAAGGGAGGCTCTTAGTTTCCCTTTTTAACGGCATGGAGCGCATATGCTTAAGGCAAGGATTTGCGGCTGGATACTCTTACTTCCTCTCTTTGTTCTGAGTCTTCCCGCACAGTCGGAATTACGATGTGTCGCAAATGCGGTTGATATCAGGCCGCTCTTTTCCGCTGTAACGACTGAAGACAGGAAGCGTATTGAAGGAACCATCAATAATAGCGTTAATCTTGCCACCTTCGATTTATCCGCAACAGACTGGACAGTACATCGCGGTGATCTGGTGGTGGATGGTGACATCGAGAGTGATGGAAAGCTGATTGTTCTCGGTAATTTGACTATCAAAGGAGACCTTTCAACTGACTCACTCATTGAACCCTGGGTA
>NZ_BBMY01000179.1 GCF_000759775.1 Escherichia albertii NBRC 107761 = DSM 17582 | reverse complement strand
CCAATAAGCTGATATGACGGGAACATGGTGATATATAGCGCGAAACCTTTTTTTCCTGCTTCGAACAGGAGTGCGGCGACAAACGCACCGACAATCGCGTCGCGGTTGGGGACGCGGATGGTAGGAACAATGCTGTACAGCAGCCAGAAGGAGATCCACGACAACAGCAGCGGAAAAATACGCAGCACATTGTCGATAACGGTATTGAGATCGCTCGCCCAGCGCAGGGAAAGCAGATAGGAACTGATCGCCAGACTGGCCCCCGCCAGCAGCGGCCCCAGCGTCAGGATCATCCAGTACACCGCAAACGAGTAAATTTTGGGTCGCGCCCGTTTACTTCGCCAGATGGCATTCAACGCACTATCGATGGAGTACATCAACAATAACGCCGTGACGATCAGGCCACATGCCCCAACAGCAGTCATCTTGTTGGAATTGGCGACAAACTGTTCGATATATCGCTGAATAACATCGCCAGTAGCAGGCAGAAAGTTGGCGAAGATAAAGTGACGCAACTGAATGCTGACGTCGGAAAACATGGGAAAAGCGGCGAAAAGCGCAAAAACAACGGCAACCAGCGGCACTAATGAGAGTAACGACACATAGGCAAGATTACCTGCCAGGGTTGTCATGTTGTCCTCATCAATGCGTTGCCAGAGTAGTTTCAGCCAGGCCCATAGCGGACGGGTATGATGCCTGGCTTTATCCTGAATGTTTTTTAGCATAACACTTTCGCGAAATAGTCCGGGATAGTGGTTTTATCTTTCACCAGAATGCTGGTAATGCCCAGTTGATTAGCCCCTTCTATATTATCGGCGTTATCGTCAAAAAAGACCGTATCGTCAGGTGAAAATCCTTCTGCCTGTAAAACGTGCTGGTAAATTCGCGCTTCGGGTTTGCGCATACCCAATTCTTGCGACAGATAGATATGGTCGGCAGCATCACGGATTTCCGGGTATTCTTCTGGCCAGAAGGTAGTATGCAGGCGGTTAGTATTGGAAAGCACCACTACGCGATGCCCCTGCTCACGCAGTTTATGCATGATAGCGATCACTTCCGGGCGTAGCGCGACAAATACCGCCTGCCAACCGTGGGAGAACTGCTCATAGCTTAGCGGTAGAGCCATCTCATGACACAGCGCCTCTGCGAACGCTTCGTCACTGATCTCCCCGCGCTCATGCTGATGAAATGCCTCGCCCATATGAAAACTCTTCTTAAGCGTAGCCAGCGGTATACGCGTTAAATCGCTCCACGTTCCCAGCACACGGTTGAAGTCGATATCGACAATCACATTACCTAAATCAAAGATATAGAGCATTTTTGCCTCCTTTCTCGCCACAAGAAATTAACTGTAGCGGGAAAGGATGAGTTTGGCTATGAGGTCAGGCGCGAAGCCAGGTTAACGGTCACAAAAATCTATGCATCGTCCTGGGGAAGGATGATTTCGATTTGGCTGTCCTGTAAGCGCGATTTTAAGGCGGCAGGCGGTTCCTCGTCGGTAAAAAGCGCGGTGACCTGCGCCACATTACCAATCTCTACCGCTGCGGAAGCGTGATACTTCGTATGATCGGCGACCAACAGAATATTTCTGGCGTGCGCCATCATCGTTTTCACCACGTTGGCTTCATTCACATCGAACTCCATCAACGCGCCATCACTCTCAATCGCACCCACGCTTGCCACCAGATAATCCGCGCGAAAATCAGCAACAAACGACGCTGCAGAAGGGCCAATGATCCCGCTATTATGCGAACGCAATATACCGCCAGGCACCATCACTTCAAAGCGCGGATTATGATAAAGAATATGCGCCACACGCAGGCTGTTAGTAATAATCCGCAGATGGTTATGGTTAAGTAACGCTCGGGCTACGTGCTCCACCGTGGTGCCGATAGTGATAAAAATTGTCGAACCATCAGGAATATAGTCGGCCACCGCTTCGGCAATGGCTTTTTTTTCCTCTGTCTGCGAAACCTCACGCTGTTCGAATGCCATGTTGACGACGCTGGAGGCCCGACCCGCACCACCATGATGGCGCGTAATCAGTCCTTGTTCGCTCAATTTACGAATATCCCGGCGGACCGTCTGCGTGGAAACATCCAACAGATTCGCCAGCTCATCGATATTCATATACCCACGCTCCGCAATCAGCATGAGAAGTTGGTCGTGCCGCGGGTTACCGGTCAATTCGGTAAGACTCATGGGAATTCCTCGAAAAACCATCACCCTGGCATTTTATACAAAAAGTGACAAAAAAGATCGGGTTTGATCACAGTCAGGGATCCCAGCTCTGCCACCAGGACGCGTACATTTCAGCGCTGCAACGCCGCTGGCAAACCGGACTGACTCCGCTAACGTCCCGCCAGTCGCCAGCGCCACCGCTAATGCGCCGTGAAAAACATCACCTGCGCCAGTGGTATCCACAACATCAACACTGAATGCGGGTTGATGCTGACGGCCGCCGTTTTCCAGCCAGTCGCACCCTGCGCTTCCTTTGGTAACATAAACATGACCATTTGTGAGCATTTGCGCTTGTTTTAGCGCACTCGCCATCTCGTTCACGCCCGTTAAGCGCACCAGTCCCGGTTCTGAGAAAGCCGCGTGATCGCTTAACGCCACCAGCTCGCTGATATCCTGCGGCGTAATATCACCATCCAGTACAGTTATCACGCCTGCCTGCCGCGCCAGGGTGAACGCTTTTTTCGCCCCGTCATGCCAACGCACATCCGCCAGCACAACATCCCACTGAGAAAAATCGATATCCACTAGCCACTCAGCGTCAGGAAGTAAATCCGGGCTTGGGTAGTTAATGATTATCCGCTCGCCTTTGGCATCTACCATGATGGCGGACTGCGAGGATTTCGCCTGCCGATACCGTTTGGTGTAACGGGTGTTAACTCCCCAGGATTCCAGCTCTACCAGTAAGCTGTTGCCAATATCGTCATCACCGACGCGACCAATAAAATCAACCTGCGCTCCCAGTCTGGCCGCCGCAACCGCAGCCGTAGCCGCTGGCCCGCCGCCCACTTCCTGATAATTTTTCGCCACATATTTACCGCTCTCTGTCGGTAACCCTTCCACGTAATAGATGCGATCCATCACGGTAATACCTACACAAGCAATACGAATCATGGTCATTCCTTAATCACTTTTGAATGTATTCATTTTAATTTCACCAATTGTTTAAAGAGTGACGACTGTCAATTTTTTGACCATAAATTACAAATACGATCAAAAACAGACAGTAAAAACGCATTACAAATGACATAAATTGACAAAATCGTCATCAGGAGAGGGTTATGGCAGCAATCGCATTCATCGGCTTAGGGCAAATGGGTTCGCCTATGGCGAGCAATTTACTGCGGCAGGGACACCAGCTTCGCGTATTCGATGTCAACCCAGAGGCCGTACAGCATCTGGTAGAAAAAGGGGCAACTCCTGCCGCCAATCCAGCGCAAGCAGCGATCGATGCTGAATTTATCATCACTATGTTGCCGAATGGCGATCTGGTACGCAGCGTGCTATTTGGGGAAAACGGCGTTTGCGAGAGTTTATCTGCCAATGCGCTGGTCATTGATATGTCAACCATCCACCCGCTGCAAACCGATAAATTAATTGCTGATATGCATGCCAGAGGCTTCAGCCTGATGGATGTGCCAGTAGGTCGAACTTCCGCGAATGCTATTACCGGCACCCTGCTGCTACTCGCTGGCGGCACCGCTGAACAAGTTGAGCGCGCTACACCAGTGCTGATGGCGATGGGCAGCGAGTTGATCAACACGGGCGGTCCGGGCATGGGGATCCGCGTCAAACTGATCAACAACTACATGAGCATCGCGCTCAATGCGCTGTCGGCTGAAGCCGCCGTACTGTGTGAAGCCCTGAATCTTTCCTTCAATGTTGCCGTCAAGGTGATGAGCGGCACCGCCGCTGGAAAAGGCCACTTCACCACCAGTTGGCCGAACAAAGTCCTGAGCGGGGATCTTTCTCCCGCTTTCATGATCGATCTCGCCCATAAGGATCTTGGTATCGCCCTTGATGTCGCTAACCAGTTGCATGTGCCGATGCCACTGGGGGCCGCTTCACGGGAGGTTTATAGCCAGGCGCGCGCAGCAGGTCGTGGTCGCCAGGACTGGTCCGCCATTCTGGAACAGGTCCGTGTCAGCGCCGGGATGACTGCCAACGTAAAAATGTAACGACTGGATAAAGGAAAAAATGAATGAATAAGTACACCATCAACGACATTACGCGTGCATCAGGCGGTTTTGCCATGCTGGCGGTCGATCAGCGTGAAGCCATGCGCATGATGTTTGCTGCGGCAGGCGAAAAATCGCCGGTGGCCGACAGCGTACTGACCAATTTCAAAGTTAACGCCGCAAAAACGCTTTCGCCTTATGCCTCAGCCATTCTGGTGGATCAACAGTTCTGCTATCGCCAGGTGGTTGAGCAAAACGCGATTGCCAAAAATTGCGCCATGATTGTCGCCGCCGATGAGTTTATTCCAGGCAACGGTATTCCGGTGGATAGCGTGGTGATTGACCGCAAAATCAACCCATTACAGATCAAACAGGACGGCGGCAAAGCTCTGAAACTGCTGGTGCTCTGGCGTAGTGATGAAGATGCACAACAACGCCTGGAGATGGTGAAAGAGTTCAACGAATTGTGTCACTCACACGGTCTGGTGAGCATCATTGAGCCTGTCGTCCGCCCACCGCGTCGTGGCGATAAATTCGATCGCGAACAAGCAATCATCGATGCCGCAAAAGAGCTTGGCGACAGCGGCGCCGATCTCTACAAAGTCGAAATGCCGCTTTACGGCAAAGGTCCACAACAAGAGCTTCTCAGCGCTTCACAACGTCTGAACGAGCATATCAATATGCCCTGGGTGATCCTCTCTTCCGGCGTCGACGAAAAACTGTTCCCGCGTGCCGTGCGTGTAGCAATGACGGCGGGCGCATCTGGATTCCTGGCAGGTCGTGCAGTGTGGGCATCGGTCGTTGGTTTACCAGATAGTGAGCTAATGCTACGTGACGTTTGCGCACCAAAATTGCAACAACTTGGCAATATCGTCGACGAAATGATGGCTAAACGCCGTTAATATGAGGATAAAGGAATGAAATGGTTTAATACCTTGAGCCACAACCGTTGGCTGGAACAGGAAACCGATCGCATCTTTGATTTTGGTAAAAACTCCGTAGTACCGACTGGCTTTGGCTGGCTGGGTAATAAAGGGCAAATCAAAGAAGAAATGGGCACACATTTATGGATCACCGCCCGTATGCTTCACGTCTATTCCGTTGCTGCCGCGATGGGCCGCCCTGGCGCTTATTCACTGGTTGATCACGGTATCAAAGCGATGAACGGCGCACTGCGCGATAAAAAATATGGCGGCTGGTATGCCTGCGTGAATGATGAAGGCGTAGTGGATGCTTCCAAACAGGGTTATCAACACTTTTTTGCTCTGCTGGGGGCTGCCAGCGCCGTCACAACAGGCCACCCGGAAGCCCGTAAACTGCTCGATTACACCATTGAGATCATCGAGAAATATTTCTGGAGTGAAGAAGAGCAGATGTGCCTTGAGTCCTGGGACGAAGCCTTCAGTAAAACCGAAGAGTATCGCGGCGGCAATGCCAACATGCATGCAGTGGAAGCCTTCCTGATTGTTTATGACGTCACCCACGACAAAAAATGGCTGGATCGTGCGATTCGCGTGGCTTCCGTCATTATTCACGACGTCGCCAGAAATAATCATTACCGCGTCAACGAACACTTCGATACGCAGTGGAAACCTATTCCTGATTACAACAAAGATAACCCTGCTCACCGCTTCCGCGCGTTCGGTGGTACGCCGGGACACTGGATTGAGTGGGGCCGCTTGATGCTGCATATCCATGCCGCACTGGAAGCCCGCTGCGAACAGCCTCCAGCCTGGCTGCTGGAAGATGCCAAAGGCCTGTTCAATGCCACCATCCGCGACGCCTGGGCGCCCGATGGCGCAGACGGAATTGTTTATACCGTTGACTGGGAAGGCAAACCGGTTGTCCGCGAACGTGTGCGTTGGCCTATCGTCGAAGCGATGGGTACGGCTTACGCGCTCTACACCGTCACCGGCGATCGCCAGTACGAAACCTGGTATCAGACATGGTGGGAGTACTGCATTAAGTATCTGATGGACTATGAAAATGGTTCGTGGTGGCAGGAGCTGGACGCAGACAATAAGGTCACCACCAAAGTCTGGGACGGTAAACAGGATATCTACCACCTGCTGCACTGCCTGGTGATCCCACGTATCCCGTTAGCGCCAGGTCTGGCTCCAGCAGTTGCGGCGGGTCTGCTGGACGTGAATGCCAAATAACTGATCTGAAAAACGGCATACCAAACTGCGTGTCGGATATGCCGTTATTTAATAAGGCGTCTCGTATGCGAATAACCAATATGCGG
>NZ_BBMY01000180.1 GCF_000759775.1 Escherichia albertii NBRC 107761 = DSM 17582 | reverse complement strand
CCAAAGAGTTATATGATTTTGGTTTGTTGCCGCTATTACCTATGCTTATTGTCCTGTGCTTTACCTTTTTGCGTTTGCCCACAGTACCGGCATTATTAAGTAGCGCATTTGTGGCAGTACTGGTTGGATGGCTATATCAAGGTTTCCCGCTGGCGGAAGGTATTAAAGCTACAATGAGTGGTTTCCGTCTGACAATGATCACTGATTCAACGACGCTGTTACCTTCTGTGAAAGAACTGCTTGAGCAGGGCGGCCTTAATAATCAGGGAGGATTTCTGTCATTTATTATCTGCGCCATGATGTTTGCGGGCATTCTGACGGGAACAGGAATGATGGATGTCACGTTACAAAGTGCGGCAAACAAAATAAAAAGTGCCTTTGGCGCTATCCTGGCAAGTGGTGTTTTGGCGATTATCATTAACTTGCTTACCGGTTCCGATGGTTTAAATAAGATTGTTATTTCTGAGTTGATGATGAAGAAATTCGAAGATCTTAATTTATCACCGTTAGTTTTAGCGAGGACGCTGGAAGATTTTGGCACTATGAGTGCACCAATTATTCCGTGGTCAGCTGCCGGATTGTATATGGCAACGACACTAGGCGTTCCGACGTTTAGTTACCTGCCGTACTGTGTATTCTGTTTCTGCTCGATGATATTTGCATTGATCTATGCTTCTACAGGTTTCCGTTTACTGCGCTTTAATGAAGCAAAAGCCTGAGTTATTCAGGATAATAAATATGTTTGCCGGATGGTTTAATTACTATCCGGCGTTATTTTCAGAATCGCTTACCGCGAAATTTTCGCTGAATGGCATCTTTGGGCAGCCAGACAATTTCAAACCTACATTATTCTTTGTCAGCCGCCCGTGCGGGGGTCTATGCCTGTTCGGGCGGCTGGCAATGGCTTATGCTGATTCGAACGTTCCTTTCACGCACGCTTTACCGTCTTTGACCATCAGCTTCCCGCGGGCGTACACCTGTTCAATGCTCAGTTCCGGTGTCATGACCAGCAGATCAGCATCGTTGCCTGGCAGGATTTCGCCTTTCCCGGTCAGGTTGAGGAAATCGGCTACGCTACTGGTGAGAGGGCGCAGGGCGTCGCTGAGGCTGAATCCGTAGTCCTTGACCAGCACTTGCACGGTTTCCAGCAACGTTTCAAAACCGGCAACGCCGATGTGCGTCAAATTCCCTTCGTCGTCAAAGAATGGCTGACTGCCATTGCCGTCGGAACTGAGGGTGACGCGTGCCAGTGGAATACCGGCCTGAACGGCGCGAGCGATACCTTCGGCAGGGGCAACCGGTTCGTCAATGCTACTGGTGATGTCGATGGTGCCGCCTTTGCGCGCGAATTCCAGTGCCTGTTCAAACAACGGAATATTGCGGTTAACGTGTGTCGGCAGCAACTTGCTGATAGGAACATCGCAGTTTTCAAGAATATCGTAGATTGGCTGCAATGCTTTTTTGCTATCGCCCATGTGGAACACGGTGACGCCAGGTTTACCGCCGAGTAGACCACCAACGCGGGATTCTGCCGCCATATTGGCCAGATGATAAACGTCCGGTGCGGCTGAGCGGTGGTCTGAGATAGCACATTTTACGCCAATCACACGATCAATAATCGCCACATCTTTTTCTACAGAGCCCGTAATGGTGCGGGAAGGCACATGATATGCGCCGGTTAGCATCCAGGCGCTGATGCCTTTTTCATTGAGCGCCCGGGTCTTGGCGAGCAGTGACTCCGGGTGGCGAGAGATAGAATCGGTGCCCAGCAGACCGACCACGGATGTGACGCCGGCTTCTGTCAGACGGCTGAGCGCCACTTCTGGTGTCCGTGTGGTCGGGCCGGCTTCGCCGCCGCCGCCAATCAAATGGACGTGCTGATCAATGAACCCTGGGCAGAGGAGCTGCCCACTGAGATCAACAACGGTACAGTCTGGTACGATGTCTGCGGGGATGTTGTCGGCAACCGCAATAATCTTGCCATTAGCGATGAGGAGATCACAGATTCCCCGATCTTCAGGCGCATACAGATGCGCTCCCTGTAGTAGGGTAAAACCAGCTGCGGAAAAATCAATCATGGTAACTCCTTGTTAAACAATAATCTGCATGACCCAGATCGACAGCAGTGCGTTAATAACGCAGACCGTAATGATATGCGGATAGTATTTGGCATTCACTTCGGCTGTCCCCAGGCAGCGCCCGACATTTTGCACCGGGTTACCCATCAAATACATCGCGGGGAGCAAAACGGTAACATCATGACCGGTCAGAGTCCCGGCAGTCGCCAGACTGGCGGCGACACCGACTGCGCCGCCCATACTCATCAATGCGGCTAACAGGACGGTTGCCGCTTCGCCCGGTAATCCCCACAGCGCCATCACGGGTTCGCAGATATGGCCTACCCAGTCGAGCAGTCCGGTAATTTTCAGTGCCTGGATGATAACAAATGCCATCACCACATTCGGCAACAGGTTAGTGGTGGCAATAGTAAAGCCACGGCGTGCGCCATCGATAAACATATCCATGACATTTTTACGGACTTGAGTCGTCATGCTTGTGCTCCTTGCGTGGGGTTGCGACGTTCTTCAACGTTAAGCCAGACGCGTAAAATATTGGCGCCGATAAATTTAAACACCAGGATGACGGCTAAAGGTACGATTACAGATGTTCCCAGAAAGGCAAACACGGCGACACCGGAAGAAAAGTAGTTGGTGATGATGGCGCTACCGCTGGTTTGATATGCGGCAAAAATCACTTTATCGCGCTCGGTAATTTCCCCTTCCTGCGCCAGTTCTTTGGTCATACCGGCGGCAGCATCAGTGTTTTGTAGGTTGGCTATCAGTGCCAGCGAACAGATGCCCGGAATGCCCAACAGAGGTTTTAGTACAGGCGTCATTAGTTGCTGTGCAGCACGCAGCCCACCAAGACCATCGGTAATAGAGATAATCCCCAGAGAAAGGATTACTGAAGGTGCCAGTTCCAGCGCGAAGAGGAAGCCATCTTTGGCCCCAGTGCCGCCAGCACCGCGAAACGAGGTGGTCGCTCCATTCGCACCAGGCAGTTGTCCAAACGATCCGTTCAGAACGGAAAAATCAAAAACGCGCCACCAACTGTCTGTCCCGGAAAAAACGCCGGAAAAAAAGATAATGGTGAGAAAAAATGCCAGATACCCTTTAATACCTACTTTTTCTGTCGCCAGCTTTCCGGCCACAGCATCCCCTTGTTGTGTCATAACAATCCCCATTGTTTTTTGTGTATGTGTGTTGCGACTGCCAGGAAAATTCCTGGAGCCAAAAAACCTTATCAGCCATGTGGGTATGGGGAAAATGCAAGTATGTTTCTGGCTATGCGTTTTTTGCATAGTGGAGGTGATTATTCGTCGGCAACGTAACGTAAGTGTTTACGCTTGAGTAACTGCGCTCCGCTGATAAGGGCTGTCGCCAGAAGCTCTGTTGCGCCGCACAGGAGCGCACCGGGCTAATCTGTTAAGGCGTCGATGTGAGGGTAAACGATATGAATATTTTACGTGGGATAAATTTATGACAAACGCCGCAGGTAGCTTACTACGGCGTTTTGTTAGGCAGCAGGATTTTTATCATTTACTTAGGCTGACAACGTTACTTATCCAGGGATGATGAAGGTCTCATTTCAAAGATTTGTATTGTGATATCACTCTCGTCATTTGGTGTACGCACATAATAGTCATCATCTGTATTTATTGAATTAATCGTTTTAACGTTTTCAAAAGTTGCTAAATGAAGATTCGAATTGAGAAAGGAAACATTAATCGACTTAACCCCATTAAAATGAGATTCAGGAATTTGGGCGTTATTAAAGTTAACATTTTTAAAAGTAGCTTTGTCGAAATAAACTTTTTCCTGGAAGATTGCCTTATAAAATGATGAGTGCAGAATATTACTTTCGGAAAAATTAACATTAGACCAGTTAGTCTCAATGAAAAAACAGTTTTCAAGTTTAGCCTTGGAAAAATTTATCGATTCAGCTTCAGAGTTATTGAAAATAAAATTGTTAAAGTTGGCGTTCGTGAAATCTATCTCGTTCATTTTTGTTTTGTAAAAAGAAACATATTTTCCCCATGCTCTGTGGAAACTGACGTTGTTTAAATTTGCCTTGTCGAATATTACGTTAGTAATCCTGGCTCTATTAAAATTAATATTGGAACCAGTCGCTTCGGTTAGAACAGTTTCGGTTAGAGTGGAAAAATTAAACTCTGCACCATCAAGGATGGCTTTATTTAAAATAGTTTTTGTTAAAATAGTATGATTTAATTTGACTCCAGTGAGATCGTAGCCTGAGAGATCCTTCCCTGAAAGATTGGAATGGTTAAGTACGGCTCCAGCAAGAAGAGTTTTATCGAGAACCGTGTTTATAAAAAATACATATTCGAGGTTAGCGTTTCGAAGGTCTGCCTGGGTAAAATTGACACCAGAGAAATCATGCCCCTTGAAATTGCACTCCCGAAGATTAGCCCTTAAGAATATCACTCCTTTCATATTGTTAACATATTCAAAATCGACCTTCATTAATGACGCGTCAGTAAAATCTGCATGATTGATGTCACAATCTAAAAGTATAGCACCGTCAAGAGTAGCATTATTGAAAATTGCTCTTTTAAGGATGCTGTCCTGAAAATTGACATTTCTAAGATTCATTCCAGAAAAATTAAACCTGGATAAATTCATGCCCGATAAGTCCAAACCTTCGAGGGATAGCTGGCCCATGTCGTCTTTAGGAATAGCTTGCTCAACAGTGTTTATAACATAATCACCAATATGGAAAGTCATTTTTATTTTAGCGTCGGAGATAGTCATATCACGCGTTAGAAGTTTACTATTACTATCGGTTGTATTCTTCTTAATAATATTGTATTGATCACATACCTGACAAAGTCTTTTCCAGTTCTCATCGTTGGTTCTTGTCTTGTCCGGGGAATAATTTGCAATACTATAAAGATCTTCTACGATGCTGTCCTTCACTTCAGGAATGAAATAATCACTGACTTGAGGAGAAGAGATATATTCTTTAATGTTTTTACTATCGTTTGAATCAATTGTGTTTGATTGTTGGTGGCCTTTTGAAGCGTACTTAAGTAGGTTTTCCCATTGTAAGTTTGTTAATGGAATCATGTCTACTGTGTTTTTATTATCCCGAATGGTTAATTGTTTATCTATTGGATCATAATAAATCATGAAATTATCCAGATGACGGTATTGTTGGTTTGCATCTAAAACAACATTAAATGAATTTGTTTCTTTGTAGGCATAGGTTAAAAATTTATCAAATGGCAAATGTTGTTCTTCAGGTAATTCTTGTACTTCACTACGCGAAATATTTATAACACTCTCTTTAAAGTTTTGCATGTCAATATAAATTGGCAGTTGACCTTTTTGTTCTATTGTTTTGATTAATTCATTTATTTGACTAATTTCTGCGCGACCACTATGGTTCATGTTATTGCTGCTGACTGTTAATATACCATCTTTCTCATTCTGCGGCATGAAGTTTACTTTAATATCGACGAATTCAAACTCATATTGCCCATTTCTTTTAGCATTGGAAAATATTTTCTCTGTTGTTGATGAGTACCTGTCCAGTGTTAATTCGAGAACGTCGGGATTTAAAATGAAATGCATAATAAGAACTAGTGCGCGTTTAATAAAGTTATCATTTTGATGTTTGATATCATAACTGATTTGTTTAAGTAGGCTTTCAACACCGATATGAGTATCTGAATTAAAGACTTCATGGATAGTTGCGTTATAGTTTGAGTGCGTATTGTATTTGTCTATAATGATTGATTGTGGCATATTCTTTTACCCTTTATATGTGAAGTTTTTATAGAAATTTAAAAATAATTTCTGGATGTATTGATAAATATAAATTTAGATAAGGAATTTATATTTGCGAATATTTTCCATCAATCATGATTCAGCCTCTTTAATATAACTTGACACGCATGTTTGATTAATATAATAACTGATAATAGTTTAAGGACTAACGACCGGGATACTATCAAAAATCGCTCATTTGTTGGACAGATAATGTCTGGTGTGGATAAAGTCACATCACCAGTATTATATAGCGATTAATCCTGGTGTTACTTTTAAACATCTTATTAAATATTGGTTGTTGCCGCACCGTAATGTGCAATGCATTTCCAGCCGCCATCTAGCTGGCAGTAAATAGATTCAGTTTGACCCGGAATTACCCACTGCATTTCTTGGTG
>NZ_BBMY01000181.1 GCF_000759775.1 Escherichia albertii NBRC 107761 = DSM 17582 | reverse complement strand
ACAAAAAACGGCTGGCAATACGCCAGCCGCAGGAAGAAGGGAATTACATTGCCGCGCGATAAATCGCCACAATTTCTTCGTGAGTTGCCTGGATCGGGTTAGTAAAGCCGCAGGCATCTTTCAGGGCGTTGGTAGCCAGCACCGCGAAATCTTCTTCTTTCACGTTCAGGTCACGCAGACCTGCCGGAATATTCACTTTCTTCGCCAGCTCACGGATGGCATTAATGCAGGCTTCTGCACCTTCCGCATCATTTTTTCCTGTCACGTTCACGCCCATTGCAGCCGCGCAGTCGCGCAGACGGGCTGCGGCAACTTTGCTGTTGAATGCCTGAACATGAGGCAGCAGAACAGCATTACATACCCCGTGCGGCAGGTTGTAGAAACCGCCTAACTGGTGCGCCATCGCATGAACATAACCCAGAGATGCGTTGTTGAATGCCATACCCGCGAGGAATTGAGCGTAAGCCATTGCTTCACGCGCTTTGGCGTTGCTGCCATCTTCAACGGCCAGCGGCAGGTTTTCGGCAATCATGGCAACGGCTTTTAGCGCGCAAGCATCGGTGATCGGCGTGGCAGCGGTAGACACATACGCTTCAATAGCATGAGTCAAAGCATCCATACCAGTGGCAGCGGTCAGTGACTTCGGCATACCAATCATCAGAGAGGAGTCATTGACAGAAAGCAGCGGGGTAACGTGCTTATCAACAATCGCCATTTTGATATGACGCGCTTCATCGGTGATGATGCAGAAACGAGTCATTTCTGATGCAGTACCCGCAGTGGTATTGATGGCAATCATCGGCAGCTGCGGTTTTGCAGAGCGGTCAACGCCTTCATAATCACGGATATCACCACCGTTGGCGGCCACCAGCGCAATACCTTTTGCGCAGTCGTGTGGAGAACCACCACCTAAGGAAATCACGCTATCGCAATCATTTTCTTTCAGCAGTTTGAGACCTGCGGCGACGTTTTCCGTGGTTGGATTAGGTTGGGTGCCATCATAAATAACGCTGAAAATATTGCGTTCTTCCAGTGCTTTTTGCACATCACCCGCCATGCCTAATTGCGTCAACATACTGTCAGTTACGATCAATGTACGGCGAAAACCATATTCCGCCATCATATTCATCGCACTGTCTAATGAATCAGCACCAATGACATTAACGGAAGGAATAAAAAAGGTTGAAGCTGCCATAACATACTCCTGAACAACTAAAAAAGGATGGGCAGCTTACAGACGATTTTCATTCGAAAACATGATCGAAATTATTTTTTAGTAAAATATATTTCAAAGAAAGCACATTATATTCATAAAACAATGCACTTTCTTTATATGTATAATAATTTTATATTAATTCATGATTAACATTAATTAATAATTCTATTACTTTTCTGGAAATAATAATGCATCACGTAATAAATGATCATTCCCCCGACGACGCGTAAAACCAATCCGGTCAAAATATTCCAGAATTTGAATTGCCAGTTTTCGACCAACGCCTAAACGATCGCGAAAATCCGCTGCACACGTCGATCCGCACTCCTGATCGAGGCAGCGGATCATATTGGCAAATTCAACAATCCGATCATTACGGTAGTAACGATCTTTAACGATCGCCGTAATAATCCCCTGCTGCGCAGCCTGCCGTAGCGTCAGACGCATTGCCTGTTCGTCGGTCCCCGTCTCTTTTGCCAGATCTCGTACCCACCACGGCTCGTCACCAAACAGCGGTTCCACTTTTTGCCAGATTGCCTGTTGTTCTTCGCTGAATCCGGCTTTGTGATCCGGCAGATGCAACCAACCGTGGTGACTGAGAATGTTGCCGCTTTCGCGCATCTTTTCAATCAGCAACAACACCAGCGCTTCATCTTCCATTGGCAACGCCATACGTCGCAGACGTTCGCGCCCCGGTCCAGGTTCGTCACGATGCTGCTCATGGTAAGTCGCCAACGTGTCGAGGATTTTTCTCTGCCAGCGTGCGGCAACCGGGGCATTCAGTAAGCTGTAACCAGCCTGAATATAACCCGGCTGTTGCAGCAATTCGCGCATTCCTTCGCCGTTAAGTTGGCGCGCCCAGGCGAAATCCACGAGATTAACCGCACCGCGTTCAAGATGAACGGTTAATGCCTCTGCATCGCTCTGCGCCTGCGCAAGCGAAGCCAGCCATTGCAGATACTCCGGCTTACGTTTACCACGACGCGGTGGGTTCAACATCACCACACGCGCTCCCGCCAGCGTGTTGCGAGCGGAGATATCGCGCAACACTAAGCGATCGTTATCCGCCAGCCATAACGGCGTGTCGAATACCAGCTCTGCCAGATTATCCTCCAGCAGTGAAACACGTCCGGTAACATGACTGGCGGCATGGTGAATATGCAACGGCTGCCACTGAGTCAGCGGCACGTGAGTTTGCAATGCGACAATGACCCGCGTGAACGGCTCTGGCGGTATATCTGCCAACAGCCAGTCACCGCGGTTAATCTGTTCTTTCTCGGCGTCGCCAGCAATATTAAGCGCGATACGCTGCCCGGCATGGGCGGTTTCTGTTGGCTGATTCTGCGCATGTAGCGCACGCACGCGCATAGGTTTGTTGACGCCCGTCAGCCATAGCGTGTCGCCAACCTTCACTTCCCCACTTAACGCCGTGCCGGTCACCACCAGCCCCACGCCCTTTACGGTAAAGGCTCGGTCGATAGCAAGGCGAAAACTGTGCTGACTGGCATGTTCGCGCTCCGGCAACTGAAGCAGATGTTCACGCAGAGCATCAATACCTCGTCCTTCAGTCGCTGCGGTAACAAACAGTTTTGCCTCAGCAAAACCGTATTCCCGCAGTACCGCCTTTACCTGATGTTCGACCTCCTGCACACGCGCATCATCCACGCGATCGGCCTTGGTCAATGCCACGGTAAGCATCGGATTACCCGTAAGCTGTAAAATCGCCAGATGCTCACGAGTCTGCGCCATTACGCCGTCATCGCAGGCGACTACCAGCAACGCATGATCGATACCGCCAACCCCTGCCAGCATGTTGGAGAGAAATTTTTCATGGCCGGGAACATCAATGAATCCGGGTACGCGACCATCCGGCTGTGGCCAGTAGGCATAACCAAGATCGATGGTCATCCCGCGCTTCTTTTCTTCCGGCAGACGATCGGCATTCACTCCCGTAATCGCCTGCAATAATGTCGTTTTGCCGTGGTCAACGTGTCCGGCAGTCGCAATAATCATTTCAACAACATCTCCAAAAACCGTTGCTCATCTTCAAGGCAGCGTAAATCCAGCCACAGACGTCCGTCGTAAATGCGACCGATAACCGGCACTGGCAATTCACGCCAACGAGCGGCTAATGCTTCAAGGTGGCTGCCGCGTCCATCATGGGGGGTGAAGGTTAACGCTGCGCTCGGCAGACGATCAACCGGCAGAGAACCACTACCAATCTGTGAAAGGCATGGCATAACTTGTACGGCAAACTCCGCGCCATAATGTTCGGCAAGCGGGGCTTGCAGGCGCTGGGCCTGGATTTGAATGACCTCTGCACTGCGGGTAAGCAGACGCAGCGTCGGCAATTTTTCGGTCAACGCTTCGGGGTGTAAATAGAGGCGCAACGTCGCTTCCAGCGCGGCGAGAGTCATTTTATCGGCGCGTAACGCGCGTTTCAGCGGATGGTTCTGTAAGCAGGCGATCATCTCTTTTTTACCGACGATAATTCCCGCCTGCGGTCCGCCAAGTAGCTTGTCGCCGGAGAAGCTGACCAGGCTGACGCCAGCGGCAATCAACTCCTGCGGCATCGGCTCTTTCGGCAAACCATACTGGCTAAGATCCACCAGCGAGCCACTGCCTAAGTCAGTGATTACCGGAACATCCAGCTCTTTGCCGAGCGCCACCAGCTCCGCTTCATCGACCGCTTTGGTGAAACCCTGAATGCTGTAATTGCTGGTATGTACCTTCATCAACAACGCAGTATTTTCGTTTACCGCCTGACGATAATCATTGGCGTGAGTGCGGTTGGTGGTTCCCACTTCATGCAGCGTACATCCGGCCTGACGCATCACGTCAGGAATTCGAAACGCGCCGCCGATTTCTACCAGTTCGCCACGCGACACCACCACTTCTTTACCACTGGCTGTAGCAGCCAGCATCAGCAGTACCGCCGCCGCATTGTTATTAACGATGCAGGCATCTTCCGCGCCGGTAATGCGACACAGGAGCTGGGCTAACGCACGATCGCGATGCCCACGTCCGGCATCATCCAGATCGTACTCCAGCGTCACCGGTGATCGCATGACTTGCGCAACGGCCTCAACCGCGGCTTCCGCCTGCAACGCTCGTCCGAGGTTGGTATGCAGTACGGTTCCCGTCAGATTGATAACCGGACGCAGAGCGCTTTGCGCCTCTTTCGCCAGCCGGGCGTCGACTTCCTGCGCCCAGTTTGCACACCACGCAGGCAGCGACTGACTGTCACGAATCACTTCCCGCGCTTCGTCGAGCATTTGACGCAGTAACTCCACCACGCGGGTGTGACCATAAGTATCACGTAAAGAAAGGAAAGAACTATCGCGCAATAAGCGATCAATAGCAGGAAGCTGGCTATAGAGGGAACGCGTTTCGGTTGTCATAGGAAACCTGGCTGATCAAGGCCCTCTCGCACGGAGAAGGGCGTTTAACATAACCACGAATTGTAACGTGAGAAGCGTCAGGAGGACATATCGCGCATCAAGCCTTTGGCGGTTCGGTGCGAGCGAAACTTTCGCGGCTAAAGAGGTTTTCGACCAGTTTGACCAGGTTAGGGCGCTCCACGCACCAACCCGGCGCGACACGGCGGAAATTGAGATATCCCGCCGCACAGGCAATAGCGATAGTCGCCAGATTAATCGTATCGGTGTTGAGCGTGCCATCGACCAGATACCCTTCCAGCGCATCCAGGCCACGGTTAATTTTCTCCCGCTGACGCAACAGTTCCGTTTCCGACTGCTGCGCTGCCGGACGCGCCTGTTCGCGTACCGACGCCAGCGCCGCGTCCATAATGCCATCGGCGAGCGCCTCAATTTTGCGTACTCGCAACGACTCCAGCGGATCGCCCGGCAACATCGGCGGAGCGACATTCATTAACTCGATATATTCGGCGATAATCGGCGAATCAAACCAGCATTCGCCCTCTTCGCTCACCAGCACGGGAACTTTCCCTAACGGGTTAAATTGCGCCACGTCGTTGTCTGCGTTATAGGGCAGTTCATTAATAAATTCGAATGTAATGCCCTTTTCTAATAACAAAATAGAAAGTTTGCGAACAAACGGGCTGGTGTAGCTACCGATGAGTTTCATGCCGGGTCCTTTATACGAGGAAAATATCAGTATGGCCTGGCGGTGAAAAAAAGCAGCTTATACCGTTGTTGTCTGCAAACGTGATTTCGCCTGATCCCGCCAGACTTGAGCAAGGAATGGCATATCCGCAACGGCGGCCAACTCTTCAGTAGTACCTTCATCAGAGAAAATAATGCGTTGCAGACGGGTAAGCGGCCACGACTTAACAGGACGATCTAACAAGATAAATTTATCGCCGCTGGCAGTTTCTCCGGGTGTCAGTACCCGATAAAACCAGCCGTTACGTGATTGTTGATGCATAATCTCTGGCGCACGTTCATCCTGTAGTCGACCCGCCATCGTTGCGCAGGCGACTCGCCCCCACGAAACCTGAATTTCAGCACTCCCCAGGCGAAACACGTCGCCAGGACAAACATTTTCTTCCGTCATACCGAGAGTAGAAAAATTCTCGCCAAACAAACCAGGGCGGCGAAGTTGTTCTGCCAGGGCGGGGTAATGTGTGCGCCAGAAAACGTAGTGTTCCAGCGCATAGTGCATTAATGCGCAATCAGGATCCTTAAAATTTTCACTAATCCCGTTTTCCGCCTGTAATCCATGAGGAGTGAGATAAACACGCCCCGTTAATACGACCTTGCGTTGCGAACCATCAGCCTGAAGCTGATTACCAAGAAGCGTTTGCAGTGTTACCTGAAAGTCTGGAAGCATGTCATCTCTCCTTATACCCGGAATTAGGTAATACAACGTCGCCATCGTTATATACCTAACAATATTTCGCTTCCAGCTCTGAATAAAGAAACGGCAGTAACTATTACCCGGCTCACAGAGAAGTCAAAATAGG
>NZ_BBMY01000182.1 GCF_000759775.1 Escherichia albertii NBRC 107761 = DSM 17582 | reverse complement strand
AACAGCGGCAAGACGCCGTAAATCAGATGCTACAAAATGTAAAGTTGTGTCTTTCTGGTGACTTACGCACTATCCAGACTTGAAAATAGTCGTGTAACCCATACGATGTGGGTATCGCATAATGCGTTTTGTTAAACTGAGGTAAAAAGAAAATTATGATGCGAATCGCGCTCTTCCTGCTAACGAACCTGGCCGTGATGGTCGTTTTCGGGCTGGTACTGAGCCTGACAGGGATACAGTCGAGCAGCGTTCAGGGGCTGATGATTATGGCCTTGCTGTTCGGTTTTGGTGGTTCCTTCGTTTCGCTTCTGATGTCCAAATGGATGGCATTACGATCTGTTGGCGGGGAAGTGATCGAACAACCGCGTAACGAAAGGGAACGTTGGCTGGTCAATACTGTCGCAACCCAGGCACGTCAGGCGGGGATTGCTATGCCGCAAGTGGCAATCTACCATGCGCCGGATATCAACGCTTTCGCAACCGGTGCACGTCGTGATGCCTCTCTGGTCGCTGTCAGTACGGGGTTGCTGCAAAACATGAGCCCGGACGAAGCCGAGGCGGTAATTGCTCATGAAATCAGCCATATTGCTAACGGTGACATGGTCACCATGACGTTGATTCAGGGCGTGGTGAACACCTTTGTTATCTTTATCTCGCGCATTCTGGCGCAGTTGGCTGCTGGTTTCATGGGCGGCAATCGCGATGAAGGCGAAGAGAGCAACGGCAACCCGCTGATCTACTTTGCTGTTGCGACGGTGCTTGAGCTGGTGTTTGGTATTCTGGCGAGCATTATCACCATGTGGTTCTCGCGTCATCGTGAATTCCATGCTGACGCCGGTTCGGCAAAACTGGTTGGTCGCGAGAAAATGATTGCTGCACTACAGCGCCTGAAAACCAGCTATGAACCGCAAGAAGCAACCAGCATGATGGCGTTTTGCATTAACGGGAAGTCGAAATCGCTCAGTGAGTTGTTCATGACTCACCCGCCGCTGGACAAACGTATTGAAGCTCTGCGTACGGGTGAATATCTGAAGTAAGATGAAGTAAATGCTAAAAAGCGCGTCCTGGTTGACGCGCTTTTTTATGCCTGGTTTCGTGGCTGAGTAATCCACTGATACAGGCGGCGATCACGGCCAGAATAGCCGCAGTCATTAGCGAGACGTGCGTACCGTTATCGCCAAACTGGTTCAGCATCAGCGCCACTAATGCGGCGCCGCTGCTTTGACCAAGCAGACGAGCAGTGCCTAACATGCCACTGGCGCCACCGCTACGCTCACGAGGTGCAGAGGTAATAATGGTATGGTTATTGGGTGACTGGAATAAGCCAAAGCCAGCGCCGCATAAGATCATCGGCCAGATGATATTGATATCGGCAGGTGAAGCTGGCAACAAAACCAGTGAAAAAAGCCCCGCCGCCATGATGAACAGCCCTAAAGCACCCAGCAATCCTGCATGGACGCGCTCTATCAAATAACCTGCCAGCGGAGCCATTACCATTGTTGCCAACGGCCACGGTGTCAGGAGCAAACCGGTTTCAACTTCACTACGCCCAAGCACTGTTTGCAGATAAAACGGCAGAGAAACCATTGCCAGCATTTGTGCGCAGAAAGAGCAAATAGATGTGCAAATAGAGAGAGAAAACAGCGGAATACGTAGCAAATCTACGGGCAACAGCGGTACAGAAAGCGAAAGCTGGCGGCGAATAAAGAAAATCCCAACGGCAACCATGACTGCCAGCTCCGCACCGATCAACATCAGAGATTGCCCTTGGGTAAAACCACTCAACGCGGTAATAAGCAAGCCGAATGTTAGCGCATTCATCACGGCGCTGGGCAGGTCAAAGCGTGGTTTACTGGAGCGAGAGCCATTTGGCGGCAGAAAACGTATCGCCAGCAGAAGGGCGATAATGCCCAACGGTACGTTAATTAAAAATAACCACTTCCAGGACGCGATAGAAAGGATAGCAGCGGCGATCGTCGGTCCGGCTGCAGAGGATACGGCAACAATAAATGAGTTTATCCCCATTCCCCGTCCCAGAAAACGTTGTGGGTAGATAAGACGAATGAGTGCGGTATTGACGCTCATCAACGCTGCGCCACCGAATCCCTGGATTACTCGCGCCAGGGTGAGCATTTGCAGCGAATCAGAAAGGGCGCAGAACAGCGAAGAGAGCAAAAAAACGACCAGACCACATTTATAGATACGTCGGTAGCCAAACATATCGCCTAAAAAAGAGAACGACAGTAGGGAAACGACAATGGCAATTTGGTAGGCATTGACCACCCAAATGGAACTGGCAGGTGTGGCGCGAAGATCGGTGGCGATTGTTGGCAAGGCGACGTTGGCGATGGCGCCATCAAGGACGGCCATCGAGATACCAATAACAATGGTTAAAATCGCACCGTATCGCTGAGGCAACGGCAGGCCATCGGCCTGAACTTTTGGCATAGGAATTTTATATCTTATTGAGAATAATCAACAGGGTTATGATTCTAGCACTGATATTCACAGCGAATGTCGCAGAATTGTAACTAACTTGCAAAAGATGGATTGCGGCCCCCCAGGGGCGAAATTATAATAAAAAACAGTTCTGATTTTTATAAAACACTCGCTATGAGGTGATAAATGGCTAACGCAGATCTGGATAAACAGCCTGATTCTGTTTCTTCTGTACTGAAGGTTTTTGGCATTTTACAGGCGCTGGGTGAAGAGCGTGAAATAGGAATAACCGAGTTATCACAGCGCGTTATGATGTCAAAAAGCACCGTTTATCGCTTTTTACAGACGATGAAAACTCTGGGCTATGTGGTGCAGGAAGGGGAGTCAGAAAAATATTCGCTGACCCTGAAATTATTTGAACTGGGGGCTCGTGCGTTACAAAACGTTGATCTCATCCGTAGTGCAGATATCCAGATGCGTGAAATCTCGCGCCTCACTAAAGAAACTATCCATCTTGGCGCATTAGACGAAGACAGTATTGTTTACATTCACAAAATTGACTCAATGTACAATTTGCGTATGTATTCACGGATTGGACGTCGTAATCCGCTCTACAGCACGGCCATCGGTAAAGTATTACTGGCGTGGCGTGATCGCGATGAAGTGAAGCAAATCCTTGAAAACGTGGAGTATAAACGCAGTACCGCTCGAACTATTACCAGCACTGAAGAGTTATTACCGGTGTTGGACGAGGTACGCGAGCAGGGTTATGGCGAAGATAACGAAGAACAGGAGGAAGGATTGCGTTGCATCGCGGTTCCGGTATTTGACCGCTTTGGCGTCGTTATTGCTGGTCTGAGTATCTCTTTCCCGACACTCCGTTTCTCTGAACAGCGTTTGCAGGAGTATGTTGCTATGTTACATATTGCGGCGCGTAAAATCTCTTCACAAATGGGTTATCACGATTATCCATTCTAAATAAGTAAAGTCGGAACCTGTCTATTTACCAGACAGGTTCTGCCATTAGCGCGGGTTAAATAAAGTCACCCCTGACACTATTTAACTCGCGTCGAAGATAAGTATGTTTTTTATTCATTCAATGTTAAACGTAATATTTATATCTTTATCTATCAAGATTTAACCGTTATCAACCACAACACTGCTTTTACGTAACAGCGGGCAATCTGTTATCCCGAAAAATCCACTTTTTGTGTGCAGATACTGCACCGTGCTGGTGCCTCTGGCGGTCAGATATGTGCATTGTAAACCTAACCCTGCGGCATTCTCCTTGCTTCCAATAAGAACGCCATATCCGCTGAGTAATAATCCTGTCCATACTAGTGCTATCAACATAACTGTGCGAATAATGAATCGCATTATGACCTCTTCTCTTTTTTGTTCGCTTAATCGTAGCGGCAATATGTGCTGAAGCAAGCGCCATATTCTGAAAAAGCACGAATATCGACATAGTTAGGCGCTGTTTAACTAACGCATGTTAATTTATTCGCATAAGGTAGGTTTAACGGAGATTGGAGTGAAAAAGTTTCGATGGGTCGTCCTGGCTGTTGCTGTGTTGGCTTGCTTGCTGCTCTGGATGCAGGTATTCAGCATGATGTGCGATCAGGATGTGCCATTTTTCAGCGGAATTTGTGCCATCAACCAGCTTATCCCGTGGTGATATCATTTTTTTAGCAGTAGATTTCCTTCCTCTCCAGCAGTGGTAGAATGGCACCTCTACTTAGAGGTGGTGAAATGAACGAAGTTGTAAATTCAGGCGTGATGAACATTGCGTCTTTGGTTGTATCGGTGGTGGTTCTCCTTATCGGTCTTATCTTGTGGTTTTTCATCAACCGTGCAAGCTCACGGACTAACGAACAGATTGAACTGCTCGAGGCATTGCTGGATCAGCAAAAACGTCAGAATGCATTGTTACGTCGTTTGTGCGAGGCTAACGAGCCCGAAAAAGCGGATGAAAAGATCGCGGAGAATCGAAAATCGGTTGAAGATGAAGATATCATTCGGCTGGTCGCCGAACGGTAATCTTTCCTTAAAGCTGAGTAACTCTGTAATGTAAGGGGTACTCAGCTTTCTATCTTTATTTGCACTATAGTGGTGCAATTGATTCAAATTAATCCTCTGGTCTGACTTCTGGTATTTATCATTTTATTTATGTCATCATACCGACATCAGAAAAAGATATTTATTGCACTACGCTATTAGGATGTTTACATCGGAATTGTGATCAACCGCGGTATTATTTTTAGCGAAACGTTTCTCTCTTTGTTTTTTAGTCATTCGGCAATATTTCTTATTTTTAATTAATAATACCCCCTAAGTTTGGTATCTGTCGTGTGCCGTCACCGTCTGTTAACTGACTGTTTTATAATAAAAAATGATATAATATTTATTCATTACATAGCATCAAAAGTGATATCACGCTCATTTCGTAATAAGTTCTTTTGCTGACTCTGGAAGAACTGAACTTATTGAACTATGTTTGAAAATGCATTAGCTCAAGTATCTGCTTGTACAGATAGACTTAAGTACAGCGATATATTGATATGCATTCCGTTGCATAAATGTGCAAAAAAAGTGGAAGACGTATCGAGATTTGTGCGGCTGATCGAGACATGTTTAAAAATGGCTTGCCATAATTAACGTTGTATGTGATAACAGTTTTCGGGTTAAACGAGGTACAGTTCTGTTTATGTGTGGCATTTTCAGTAAAGAAGTCCTGAGTAAACACGTTGTCGTTGAATACCGCTTCTCTGCCGAGCCTTATATTAGTGCCTCATGCAGTAATGTCTCAGTTTTATCTACGTTATGCCTGCGGGCGAAGAAAACAATCTAAGGAATTTTTCAAATGGCAAAGATTAAAGGTCAGGTTAAGTGGTTCAACGAGTCTAAAGGTTTTGGTTTCATTACTCCGGCTGATGGCAGCAAAGATGTGTTTGTACACTTCTCCGCTATCCAGGGTAATGGCTTCAAAACTCTGGCCGAAGGCCAGAACGTTGAGTTCGAAATTCAGGACGGCCAGAAAGGTCCGGCTGCTGTTAACGTAACAGCTATCTGATCGAATCCACTGATCTGAAGCGTGAATGCGCTTCAATCTCGCTATCAAGCCTCGCCGAATGTGAGGCTTTTTATTTTGTTTTATCTCAGTTCCCGGTGTTCAGATATTTGCCCACTGCGTGATTCGCGTTACACTTGCGGCCTTTAGTATCCCTGCCGGAGTTGCCATGTCGTTTTCCTGTCCACTTTGCCATCAGTTTCTTTCGCGTGAAAAAAACAGCTATATCTGTCCTCAACGGCATCAGTTTGATATGGCGAAAGAAGGGTATGTTAATTTGCTGCCTGTTCAGTATAAACGCTCCCGCGATCCGGGCGACAGCGCAGAAATGATGCAAGCGCGACGTGCATTTTTAGATGCCGGACATTATAAGCCTCTGCGCGATGCAATTATCGCCCAGCTGCGGGAACGACTTGATGAAAAAGCAAGAGCGATATTGGATATCGGTTGTGGAGAAGGGTATTACACGCACGCGTTTGCCGATGCCTTGCCCGAAGTAACGACCTTTGGTCTGGATGTTTCTAAGGTCGCGATCAAAGCCGCAGCGAAACGCTATCAGCAGGTCACCTTTTGTGTCGCTTCCAGTCATCGTTTGCCATT
>NZ_BBMY01000183.1 GCF_000759775.1 Escherichia albertii NBRC 107761 = DSM 17582 | reverse complement strand
AAGGTTAAATTACCGCCCAGATGCACCAGGTGATTAAAAATCCGGTAAAGCCGAGGATGGTCGTTAACACGGTCCAGGTTTTCAGACCATCCGCCACCGACAACCCGAGATATTTGGTCACGATCCAGAAACCAGAATCGTTGATATGCGATGCGCCAAGTCCACCAAAGCAGGCCGCCAGCGTTACCAGTACGCATTGAATTGGATTCAACCCCATCACGGCTTCCGAGAGTAATCCGCCGGTTGTCAGGATTGCTACAGTTGCCGACCCCTGAGATGCACGCAGCGCCAGTGAAATAATGAATGCCGCAGGCAACAGAGGCAGGTCAATCATTTGTAACATGTTGGCAAGAGCTTTACCGACGCCTGACTCCACCAGCACTTTGCCAAATACCCCACCTGCTCCAGTAACCAGAATCACGACCGCCGCAGTGGGAAGAGCAGAACCCATAATGTCGCTGGTATGTTGCAGGCTCCAGCCGCGACGTAAGGCCAATAACCAGAACGCCAGTACTAACGCAATCATCAATGCCACCATCGGTGAGCCGATTAATTGCAGCGTGCCGAGCAGAGGATGCGAAGCCGGCATCAGCGTTGCGGAAACCGTACCCGCCATAATAATCGCGATGGGAATGATAATGAGCGAGGTGACCAGCGTCACGCCCGGCGGATTTATTTTGTCGCTTAATTTTGTTGTGATTTCATCACTGGCCGGAGCAAGCTGCATCTGTTCCAGAACTTCAACCGACATCGCATACTGGCGTTTATTGATTATTTTCGCTGCAAAGTAACCAACAATACCGACCGGAATAGCAATAGCGATACCGATAATTGTCAGCCAACCAATGTCTGCATGGAGCAATCCTGCCGCCGCAACCGGACCGGGGTGTGGCGGCACCGCCACGTGTACGGTCAGCATGATCCCGGCGACAGGCAGGCCGAATTTAAGCGGTGAGATTTTGGCGACTTTAGCGAAACCGTAAATAATCGGCGCGAGAATAATAAAGCCGACATCAAAGAAGACGGGGATACCGAGAAAGAACGCTGCCAGCGTCAGTGCGGCGATGGTTCGTTTATCTCCTAACTTACGGCTGAAATAATTAGCCAGTGATTCTGCGCCGCCAGAGTGCTCGATCATTCGTCCCAGCATAGCACCAAGGCCGATAATAATGGTGACGGAGCCAAGTACGCCGCCCATTCCGGCAATCATCACTTTACCTACTTCCCCTGCCGGGATACCTGCTGCAATGGCGACCAATAAACTGACGAGAAGCAGTGCGACGAATGGTTGTACTTTTGCTTTGATGACCAGTAGCAACAGCATGATTACGCCAGTTAACGCAATACATAATAATGTAATTGTGGACATGGGAAACCCTGTCTGAAAGTTATAGTTAACCTACCCCATCCGTAGATGGGGGGATTTATGGGTACGTTGTAATTATGGATTTAGTGAATTAGCGCCAGGCGTCAAACCAGCCAAGACCTTCTTCGGTGAGGCCCCGGGGCTTGTATTCACAACCGATCCAGCCCTGATATCCCACCTCATCGAACAGGCGGAACAGCCACGGATAGTTAATCTCGCCATCGTCCGGTTCATGTCGGTCAGGCAGTCCGGCAATTTGTACGTGGGCATATTTCCCGGCGTAGTCGCGGATTAAATGCGTCAGGTCGCCATCCACTTTTTGCGCATGAAAAGTATCCAGTTGAATAAACACATTATCGCGCGCAACGTCTTCAACAATCGCCAGTGCCTGATACTGGCTGGAGAAGAGATAATGCGGTTTAACGCCGGGGCTGAGTGCTTCAACCAAAATCCGCTTGCCATGCGGCGCAAAACGGTCAGCGGCGTAGCGGAGATTATCGATAAAAACCGCCCGATAACGTTCAGCATCTTCGCCTGTGGGCACTACGCCCGCCATCACATGTAATTGCTCACAATTGAGCGCCAGCGCATATTCCAGTGCCAGGTCGATGTCCGCGCGCGCTTCCTGCTCACGTTCGGGAAGGGCGGATAATCCCCATTCACCCGCATTAACATCCCCGGGAGCGGTATTGAACAGCGCCAGCGTCAGATGATTTTGCGCCAGTAGCTGCTGGATTTGCTGGGGGGAGTAGTCATAGGGAAACAGAAACTCCACGGCATCAAACCCGGCTTTTCGCGCTGCGGCGAAGCGTTCAATAAACGGCACTTCGGTGAACATCATCGATAAATTAGCTGCAAAACGAGGCATCGCATTAACTCCTTAATTCCGCAATTTCATCTGCGGTCAGATAGCGGATCGGGCGGTCGCCGAGAATAAAGATCAGCTTTGCCGTTTCCTCCAGTTCTTCCATATTGTTAGCGGCTTCTTGTAGGCTTTCTCCACAGACCACTGGACCATGATTTGCCAGTAAAAAGGCCTGATGGTCTGCCGCCAGTTCTGCCAGATCCCTGGCGATGCGTTTATCGCCAGGACGGTAATAAGGCACTAGTGGGACGCTTCCCATCCGCATCACCACATACGGTGTGAACGGGCGAATAACATTGCTGCTGTCCAGCCCTTGCAGGCAGGAGAGCGCGGTCGACCAGGTGCTGTGCAAATGCACTACCGCTTTACAGCGTGGATTATTGCGATACAGCGCCAGATGAAAGAGCACTTCTTTTGACGGTTTATCGCCGCTTAACCATTCGCCATCGGCAGTTACTTTGGAAAGTCGCTGCGGCTTGAGATTGCCCAGACACGACCCTGTCGGCGTCGCCAGCAAATTACCGTCAGGTAAAAGCAGCGACAGGTTTCCGGCTGAACCGGTGGCGTAACCGCGTTGAAAAAATGAACTGGCAATCCGCGTCATCTCTTCTCGCAAAGACTGCTCTGCTTTTGCGAAATCGTTCATGATTGAAACTCTCTTTGAGCACGTGAAAAAAAGGCTTCATCGCCGAAGTTGCCGGATTTAAGAGCGAGTGAAATGGGTTTATCGAGCGCATTGACCCACGGCACGCCAGGGGAAATTGTCGGGCCAATATGAAAACCTTTAATTGCCAGACTTTGTGTTACCACGCCGGAGGTTTCACCTCCCGCCACGATAAAGCGGGTGACACCTTCAGCAGCCAGTTGTGCCGCCAGTTGAGAAAATAGCGCTTCTACCGCATGGCTGGCTTTTTGTGCGCCGTATTTCTGCTGAATAGCAGCCAGCGAGTCAGTGCTGGCAGTGGCAAAAACCAGTGGTGCAAGTTCGCTTTCCTGACCCAGAACCCACTCCGCCAGTTCGCGAGCGTAAGTGGCGAGTGTTTCTGTAGAGAGACAACGGGCAACATCAACCTCACGTACTGGTGCTATCTGGCGGTAATGCGCTACCTGGCAGTTAGTCATTTGCGAGCATGAACCAGAGAGCACCACGCCACGCCCTGCAAGCGGACGCCCAGCTTCGCGCGCGTGGTTATCGTTAGCTTGTGACCACTGTCGGGCCAGACCAATCGCCAGGCCGGAACCCCCCGTTACCAGTAGGGCATCGCGCAAGGCTTCTCCCTGAATTTCCAGATGGCGTTCGGTCAGCGCATCCAGCACCGCGTAGCGATAGCCTTCTTGCTGTAAACGAGCCAGTTCCTGACGAACGGCTTCCACTCCTTTTTCGAAAATATGCGCTGAAACGACGCCGCAGCGTCCTGTGGATTGCGCTTCAACCAGGCGGGGAAGGTAACTGTCGGTCATGGGATTTACCGGATGATGACGCATCCCGGATTCGGCCAGCAGTTGATTCATCACGAACAAATATCCCTGATAAACCGTGCGTCCGTTGACCGGTAGTGCCGGAGAGAAGACCGTAAACGGCGTGTCGAGAGCATCCATCAACGCATCGGTAACCGGGCCGATATTACCTTTCGCCGTACTGTCGAACGTGGAACAGTATTTGAAATAAATCTGTTTGCAACCTTGCTGTTGTAACCAGCGCAGGGCTTCCAGCGATTGGTGTATGGCTTCTGTTACCGGACAGGAGCGCGTTTTCAGACTGATAACAATGGCTTCGATACCTTCCGGCATTACATCTGTTGGAACACCGTTGATTTGCACCGTTGGCAGACCGTTTTCTACCAGAAAACTAGCGATATCCGTCGCGCCGGTAAAATCATCGGCGATTACGCCAATCTTGATCATGATTTTGCTCCCGGTAGAGTGATGCCAGAGAAAATCTTGATGACTGCGCTATCGTCTTCTTTCCCGTAACCCGCGTTACTGGCACTGGTGAACATATTCAATGCTGTTGAGGCCAATGGCAGCGGGAAGTGCAGGGCTTTTGCGGTATCGGCAACTAGACCGAGATCCTTAACAAAAATATCGACGGCAGAATGCGGCGTGTAATCTCCATCCACCACATGGCGCATTCGATTTTCAAACATCCACGAATTTCCGGCGGCATTGGTCACGACGTCATACATTACATCCAGTGGGATTCCCGCGCGGGCAGCAAGCGCCATCGCTTCCGCTCCGGCAGCAATATGCACGCCCGCTAACAACTGGTGGATGATTTTTACTGTCGCACCCAGACCCGGTTCTGCGCCGATGCGATACACTTTTCCGGCAACAGCTTCAAGTACGGGAGCCAGGCGTTCAAAGGCGAGATCGCTACCGGATGCCATGACGGTCATTTCACCGTTAGCCGCTTTTACCGCACCCCCGGAAACCGGCGCATCCAGCATTTCCAGATCGAACCCAGCCAGCGCAGTGGCTATTTCTTGAGCATCGGCACTGGCAATGGTGGAAGAAACCATCACCGCGGTGCCTGGTTTCAGATGCCGCGCAACGCCCTTATCACCAAACAGCACCTGTTTAACCTGGGCTGCATTTACCACCAGTACCAGCAGAGCATCGAGTTTTTCGGCAAATGTCGCTGCATTATCAGAAACTCCGCAGGCGCCAGCTTCTTTCAGCGTGGTACAGGCATTGCTGTTCAGATCTGCCCCCCAGATGGAAAGGCCCGCGTGGATACACGACAGTGCCGCCCCCATCCCCATTGACCCTAAACCGACGATGCCGACATGGTACTCAGATCCCGTTTTCATTTTCTCTCCTTGTTAATTTAAGTGATATTTTGTTTTATGTTGTGAATATAAGCGCCATGAGATAATGATATGGTGAGCTGTTTCACAAAAATTAACAGTGTGTGTTATTTTATGTGACGTAAGTGATAGTCGCTCTGCGCACGTTTCGCGAACAAATAGCGTAGAATGGCCGCAGGACAAAGGAAGGAGCAGAAGTTGATACCCGTAGAGCGTCGACAAATCATCCTTGAGATGGTTGCTGAAAAAGGCATTGTCAGTATTGCTGAACTGACGGACAGAATGAATGTGTCGCATATGACCATTCGTCGCGATTTACAAAAGCTTGAGCAACAGGGAGCCGTTGTCCTGGTGTCTGGAGGCGTCCAGTCTCCGGGCCGTGTAGCACATGAACCTTCTCATCAGGCAAAAACCGCGTTAGCAATGGCGCAAAAAGCGGCTATCGGCAAGCTTGCGGTAAGTCTTGTCCAGCCGGGAAGTTGTATCTATCTGGATGCGGGAACGACCACATTGGCGATTGCGCAGCATCTGATTCACATGGAACCACTCACTGTGGTCACCAACGATTTCGTTATTGCGGATTATTTACTCGACAATAGCAATTGCACAATTATTCACACCGGTGGCGCGGTTTGTCGGGAAAACCGTTCCTGCGTGGGAGAGGCTGCCGCTACTATGCTACGTAGCCTTATGATTGATATGGCCTTTATTTCTGCATCGTCATGGAGTGTTCGGGGGATTTCTACACCAGCAGAAGATAAAGTCACGGTGAAACGGGCGATTGCCAGCGCCAGCCGCCAGAGAGTGTTAGTCTGCGATGCAACAAAATATGGTCAGGTGGCGACCTGGCTGGCATTACCGTTAAGCGAGTTTGATCAGATCATTACTGACGATGGCCTGCCGGAGAGCGCCAACCGCGCACTGGCGAAGCTCGATCTCTCCTTGCTGGTGGCGAAGACTGAATAAGAACATGACCTAAAAACAGGGGACTCATGCTTCAATGAT
>NZ_BBMY01000184.1 GCF_000759775.1 Escherichia albertii NBRC 107761 = DSM 17582 | reverse complement strand
CACCGTCGTATTGGTAGCGTTACCCGTAGCCTTAACGGTCAATAAACCTGAATTTTCCAGCACAACTGAATCTGCGTGCCCTGCGTTAACAGAAAATGATTTACCATTACTGTTTTTACCGCTGATGGAGCTATTCGTCGACGTAATCAGCGCTCCCCCAGATTTTTGGTCAACATCATTCGCTATCGCACCATCATAGACCTCCAGCACACCGCCGCTACTAATAGTGGTATTTAAAGCTTTTCCTCCGGTTTTAACCAGTTGTTTTCCCCCATTATTAATAACTGTTATATCTGCGATTGCACCATTATTAACATACTGCGTACCATAGATATTTGTATTACTTGCAGTACCATATATCTCTTGTTCTCCTCCCTGGTGAATTGTTGTATTTATTGCCGTCCCTCTCTCTCTGACAATCTGTTTTCCATTATAAATATACGTATTTGTAGCTTTCCCTCCCCGGTCTATATTTTGAGTTCCGCTGTGTATATATGTATCGTCCGCGATACCCCCATCAATATATTGTGCACCACCATATATATGAGTAGTTAGTGCTTCTCCACCATCATGTATTTCCTGCACCCCGTTTGAATTAATTATTGTATCAACAGCTTTGCTACCAGTTTCCCGAACATCTTGCACTCCACCTGCATTAATCGTCGTTTTCTCAGCACTACTCTCTCTGAATACTGACTGCATTCCACCGTTTTGAATTGTCGTATCATAAGCCGTTGAGAATTCCAGAGTCTGTTTTCCACCATTTATGTCTGTCTTTTCTGCTCTCCCGTTACCATATACTTTTTGCTCACCAGCAGAATTAATGTGAGTATTTGTTACAACGCTACCCGTATTTCCTACAATTTGTGTGCCTCCGCGATTTATGGTCGTATTATCAATACTAACATTGTCACCACCAAACTCTACACGCTGTGTCCCGCCATTCTCAATGATAGTTCCATATACCTCTCCCTCCTGCCGTACAATCTGTTCTCCTCCTTGCAGAATACTCCCAATAGCGGCACCGCCTTCAACATATTGAATACCGCTACTATAAATAATGTTATTCGTCGTAGTTCCCCCCGGACGAACAGTCTGTTGACCCGTAACGAACTCATCACTGACTGAATCATAGACGTATTGGGTATATGCTCTTCCCTGCACCGAATATATCAACGAGGATATTAACAAAGAAAGAAGAGTGCGGCGAAAAATATACGGTCTGTTCCTGTTCATAAATTTCATCCTCTGAAAAGTGAATACTAAATGACGTTAAAGAGATCTTCACTCCGGCTGTAGCATCAGCCCGCGGGAAACAGACCAAGGGATTCATCCTGAAGAGACAGCGCTAACGTATTGTGTTCACTACAACTGGCAGACATCATGATGAAATGATGATATTCCATATCTTAAAGCGTTTTTTAAGCGTAATGTTTGTCTGGTAGATGAAATAAATGGCAAACTAAAAATCTGAACAGTTTCAACAATACAGATGAGCAATTTCCTTTATATAATATATATTTCCCCTAAAATTATCTTACATCATCGTTTCTGATGAATATCACCAATTTACACATCAATCACATAACTATCTTTATAAATTTCCACTCGTGCAACCACACTTTAACAGGCAACAACGGAACTCAAAAAAAATCCAACATTCAATAGGTTAATAAATATTTAAGACTTATCTTATTTCATGAAAAACAATGAATCCTATCATCACCCGCACGCTCCTTTTGAATTATCTGAATAACAGCGAGCGTTCTTTAGTTAAGCAGATCTTAATTGAAGATGAAACTATTGTGTGTGCAACTGACTTAATACCGGACAACTAAGGTGAAGAAAAAAGCACTCGCCTTCGGGCTTATCTCAATATTGTTCTGCTCCGCGCCAGCAATGGCGGATATGAATCGCACCACGAAAGGTGCTCTGTTGGGAGCTGGCGTTGGTTTACTGACTGGCAATGGTGTTAATGGCGTACTGAAAGGTGCAGCTGTAGGCGCAGGCGTTGGTGCGGTAACAGAAAAAGGCCGGGATGGTAAAAATGCCCGTAAAGGCGCAAAAGTCGGCGCCGCCGTTGGTGCAGTCACTGGCGTTCTGACCGGCAATGGCCTTGAAGGGGCTATCAAAGGTGCCGTGATTGGCGGTACGGGCGGTGCTATCCTGGGTAAAATGAAATAAGGAATGATGATGAAAAAATTTGCATTACTGGCTGGTCTTTTTGTTTTTGCGCCGATGAGCTGGGCACAGGACTACAACATTAAAAATGGTTTACCAGCAGAAACTTATATCACCTGTGCTGAAGCCAATGAAATGGCTAAAACTGACAGCGCACACGTTGCGGATATCGTTGCGGTGATGGGTAACGCCAGTGTCGCCAGCCGCGATTTAAAAATCGAACAATCTCCGGAATTGAGTGCAAAAGTAGTAGAGAAGCTGAATCAGACTTGTGCTAAAGATCCGCAGATGCTGTTAATCACTGCAATTGATGACACTATGCGTGCCATTGGCAAAAAATAATCGTTGATACAGTACCGCGCCGATATATTCGGCGCGGTGTTTTTATATAGATATGGACTTCATCACCTGTTCAACTAAAAATACTTATGCAATAAATATGCGTAATGTAGCATTGCTCTCGTCAACCAGCCCTTCACCACAATACGCAAAGTCGTTTAACCAACATTAAAAACAATACTTCCCGTCATATAGAGTAGCAGCATAAAAGAAAGGTTAATGCTGATCCCTGTGACTAACGAACTTTCCTCTTACTCGATTAACCAGATTTATCGCCAGCCAGATAAGCGCATTGATTAAATTTATGGTAACAAGCACTTCTCCTAACCAGGTACTGGGTTTTGCGACAAGGATAACCAGAAGAGTGAGTAGCATAAATGCAATTGAGAATATGATATACAGAGTGAAATAATCCAGGTTATTACTATTGTTCATGCGACTACTGTTGATCCCGTCTAAAATTTCAGACAATTATAGCAAACAAAATAATGAACAATAGTAACAAGAAGCAACGGGCTTATTATCTGCCTATAATTGCACCAGTCGTAAATTTGTTGAGTATTTTTTAGCCACACACTGCTATAACCATAGATGAAACCAACGCTTCGCAGTATCCCTTCCCGATCGTTTATTCTTGGTTGATAAAAAGATGCTATTTAACCATTATGAATAGCCCGCTGATAGTCCTCTTCAGACGATACGCAATAGCCTTAGCTCTGCATAGCTAAAAAAGAATATTCAAAACACCAAATGATACTGTTGATATACCTACCATAATTGATGGTTTTTCGTTAGATGTCTTCTACCAGAATTTATAATATCACCACAATAGAGCAGAGAAAAACACCAACATTATAACGTTATTAAAATACATAAACCATACAAAACACAATAATTAGATAATTCAACTGCATTAGAGACACAACATTACGACAATAATTCAAACTTAAACACATTATAAACAGTAGAATAGTATGTAATTGACTCGTTGGATTAGACATGAAAAATATACATTTGATCATTAAACACGATTGAATGGAGTCTTTTTTATGCGAATGAAACTTCTTGGAATAGTTCTGACCGCTCCTGTTGCGCTCAGCTCTTTTGCTTCTACCGGGGCTATATCATTTACTCCTGGCAACATAAGTACAGACATTAGCCTTGGAACTCTAAGCGGAAAAACAAAAGAACGGGTCTATAATCCAGACGAAGGTGGGCGGAAAGTCAGCCAACTCGACTGGAAATTCAGTAACGCTGCAATTATTAAAGGTGCAATTAATTGGGATCTGATGCCATGGTTATCCCTTGGTGCTAATGGATGGAGCACCATTGATAGCCGCAGTTCTAATATGGTTGATAAAGACTGGTTGGATCCTCATAACGTCGGAACATGGACGGACGAAAGCAAACATCCAAATACTCGTCTAAACTATGCTAATGAATTCGACTTAAATATCAAAGGCTGGATCTTAAATGAGCCAGAATATCAACTCGGCGTTATGGCTGGTTATCAGGAGAGTCGCTATAGCTTTAATGCTACAGGGGGCACATACATTTATAGCGAGAACGGCGGTTTCCGTAACGAAATGGGGTCATTCCCTGATGGCGAAAGAGGAATAGGATACAAACAGCGCTTTAAAATGCCTTATATCGGCTTTATCGGTAGCTATCGTTATGATAGCTTCGAATTTGGCGGTTCATTTAAGTATAGTGGATGGGTCGAAGCCAGTGATAACGACGAGCACTATGCTCGCGCAATTACATTTCGCAGCAAAGTTAAAAACCAGAATTATTATTCCATTGCAGCGAATGCTGGTTACTATGTAACTCCACATGCAAAAGTATTTGTAGAAGGCTCATGGAATCGCATCACCAACAAGAAAGGCGATACAGCGGTATATGACAAAAATACCGGTGCCTCCGACTATAGCAAGAATATTGCGGGAATTGAAAATTACAACTTTATGACCACAGTAGGACTCAAATATACTTTTTAAATATATTAGTTCTGACTTAGTCAGGCACGGCTTACACAATAGGCGAATGTGCAATGATAATCAACTTTGTACAAGTTACAAAGTTGATTATCCCTAATATCATCAGATATGAAATGATGTTAATCAATATTATTACAATTAACACACAAAATACAAGTAACTTACAGAAGTCGTAAAATGGATATTACCGAGTTTCGCTCTGGAGTAATTGAATACATTAAATGAAAAGATATTCAACGACGATGCCAACTTACAAAAAAATACAGTATAACAAAAAACAGTAGCTGACTTGTAGTATCAACTGGCGAACCTCTTGATAAAGGAGCAAATGTATACCCCGACATATCATTTTCTTTAAGATTGGGCGAGCCGTTCATCATTACACATCCAGAATCAGTCAGACTGAATGTTGACATACCCCCATAAAAAGCAATAATGCTGAACATATTTTTATATAGTAAAACGAGTCCACCTCAAAGCTTCAACCTGATATTCTCCTCCTATCACAGGATAAACTTGTCTGTAAAAATCAAACTCTCCCCTCTCATTACTAATATCAATCAATTGAGTGCAACAGTCCTCTACAATAAAATTTTCTGCTGACGGAACCAAAATAAAAGCTTCTGGATTTTCATTGGGAAAGGTGTTAGCAAGAACACTTTGAATATCCCTCTCCAGCAAAATCTCCTGAGTATTAGCGTAAAGCGCTGGCGTAAACTCATCGATGAAATTCTCACTATCTCTTGGGCGCATATGTATCATTGAATACTGCTGACCTCCAGATTCTGATAATCCATGGCGAACGATGAGAACACTACATCCGCTTTGCTGATTGGTTAGCCATAACGGTGAACTTTGCTGGACAGTTTGAGTAATATCATTTCGTCGGATACTTAAACACTGGTTGCTCAGGCTTATAACTGCGGGCGCATCAAAACGTTCCGGAGCATCAGTATCACGAATACCTGTAAACAGAATATGATCACTATTGGCCATATCTACTTCCGTCTCTTTTAATCTTAACCCCCCCTCCTCTCTTATAATATCAACTTTGATAAAAGAGGTATCACCATGATGGGCATAACACTGCGGATTAAGAATTAGGTTCTCTTCCAGAAATTTTACAGGGTTGCTACGCATTTCAGTCACTACACACTGAAACTCTGAGCGATGTGATATCAAAGGGTATCCAGTATTTTGTGATATAACATTACTTACTTCCATAATTTTCCATCCATTCCCAGGAAGATAGTTCTTGTATTATCTTTGTTTATCAAACACAGACACTTCATTATTTCTTTTATGTCTATGACGTTTTTATGTAATTTATTAACAATCAATGCCAATTTATATAAAAACATTTAGTCATCTTTTGCAACAAAAATTTTTCCTATTTGAGTCAAAAATACATTCATCATATTTTACAGTCATTGATGTTATTATTGACTTTCGCATCAGCGGGTGAGATGAGCCCTCACCAGATAAACGAGGAAAATACATTAGAATAAAATAAGCAGCAT
>NZ_BBMY01000185.1 GCF_000759775.1 Escherichia albertii NBRC 107761 = DSM 17582 | reverse complement strand
ACCATTATCCACCGCCATTTTGGCCTCGTGCACATTTGTGCAAATCTCATTTTTTGCCGCTTGATCTGATATAACCTCATCAATAAGGCGTTTCAAAAGAATTTTTCACTATTTATCTGTAAAAAATGTGGGGTTAATTATGCACATTTGATTTTGTGCATGTTGCAGCTAAGCACAGATGTGCATCGATATTTAATTTATTGATATTTATGTATATTTATGGAGGTTCCAACAGGAACTATCGTTGTGGAATTTTGTGTAGAAAAGTGTGTCGGATCACAATTAATTTCATCATTATGGCGAATCGCTGTTTTTCCTGAGTCTGAGTCGGAGTATATTCCGCGGTTTACAGGAGAATTTATGCTGCCCGACTCATCAGTCCGTTTAAATAAATACATCAGCGAAAGCGGAATTTGCTCACGCCGCGAAGCGGATCGCTATATCGAGCAAGGCAATGTGTTCCTTAATGGCAAGCGTGCCACCATTGGCGATCAGGTAAATCCCGGCGACGTTGTAAAAGTAAACGGTCAGTTGATTGAGCCACGGGAAGCCGAAGATTTGGTGCTTATCGCCCTGAACAAGCCTGTGGGCATTGTCAGCACCACCGAAGATGGTGAGCGCGACAACATTGTCGATTTCGTCAACCATAGCAAACGCGTGTTCCCGATTGGTCGTCTGGATAAAGATTCTCAGGGGCTGATTTTCCTCACTAACCACGGCGATCTGGTCAATAAGATCCTGCGTGCCGGAAACGATCATGAAAAAGAGTATCTGGTGACGGTGGATAAACCGGTGACAGATGAGTTTGTCACCGGCATGGCGGCAGGTGTACCGATCCTCGGTACGGTAACTAAAAAGTGCAAAGTAAAAAAAGAAGCGCCGTTTGTCTTTCGCATTACGCTGGTACAGGGGTTGAATCGGCAGATCCGTCGCATGTGCGAATACTTTGGCTATGAAGTGAAAAAGCTGGAACGTACACGCATTATGAACGTCAGCTTAAGCGGTATTCCGTTGGGGGAGTGGCGCGATTTAACTGACGACGAACTCATCGAGCTCTTTAAGCTCATTGAAAATTCATCTTCCGGGACGAAGCCCAAAGCAAAGGCTAAACCGAAAACGACAGGTATCAAGCGCCCGGTGGTGAAGATGGAAAAAACGGCGGAAAAAGGTAGTCGCCCGGCGTCAAATGGTAAACGTTTCACCTCGCCGGGGCGTAAAAAGAAAGGGCGTTAATTAGCGTCTGCCACGCGTCGACGTATTTGCTGACCAGCTAAATGACGCCTCGGGATCTGGTTTATAAGCCTGCTTTTTCTTCAACTGGCGGGCTTTTTTCGCTTCCGCTTCTCGTTCAACCATCAGCTTATCAATGTACTCTTTTTTAATGCTGTTGGTTTCCGAGTTGGTCAACACGCGACCATGCGCAATACGCGCCCGATCCAGTAGCGTCTTCAGTTCGCGTTGTTCGCGCTCAGTCATCTCTTTTTGGGTAATGCGGGGGAGTGCCATGATGGTGCCCTCAGTTAGCCAGAGAGGTCAGTGTACGGGAATACGGAACAGGCGGATAGCGCTCGATCTGCAATACACAAAAGATAAGGTTAATTAGTGAGTTAATCTTGCCGCTACACATCGTTGTTGAATATCGCTAAGGCCATAGAAAATAGTCCAGCCATGTTGTGTTTAAAAGAACTGGAAACGTTAGAAGCCACAACATTTCTTCGGTGTAAGAGGAAAGCGGCTGGAGTGTAGGGGGAGATGTCAGGGCCCGGAGCGAGTATTGATGGTGGCAGTGACAGAGAAACAAAGACGGCCCGGGAGGTATCATCCGGGCCGTACTGCTTTTACTCAAACAAATTGCTATGTAACTTCTGCACAACCTGCTCTGCATCAGCGCCAGGCACCAGGAAGCACAAGTTATGGCTGGAAGCGCCGTAGCAGATCATGCGGATGTTGAACGGTTCCAGCACGCCGAACACTTCTTTGCCGACGCCGCAGGCTTTTAACAGGTTATTACCAATCAGCGCCACCAGTGCAAGGCCTTCTTCCACTTCTACCCGGCACAATGCCGAAAGTTCTATCAGCAGGGATTGCGTCAGTAATGTGTCGCCGGTGGAGGTCGAGCCGGTGGTGTCGAGAGTTAACGCAACGCTCACTTCGGAGGTCGTGATGAGATCCACCGAAATATTATGCCGCGCGAGGATGCCGAAAACCTCTGCGAGAAAACCACGGGAATGCAGCATATTCAGGCTATGCAAAGTTAATAGCGTTTGTTTACGGCGCAGGGCCAGTGCACGGAACAGTGGCGGATTTTCGGTTTTATTGCATACCAGAGTACCACCAGCGCGAGGATCTTTGCTGGAGCCGACAAACACCGGAATATCACTGCGTACGGCGGGTAGTAATGTCGCTGGATGCAGCACTTTCGCGCCAAAGGTCGCCATTTCGGCGGCTTCTGAAAAGGCGATTTCATCAATGCGTCTGGCCTCTGGCACCACGCGTGGATCGGTAGTGTAAATGCCGGGGACATCAGTCCAGATGTCGACGCGAGCAGCGTTGAGCGCTTCTGCTAATAGCGCTGCTGTGTAATCACTACCGCCGCGCCCCAGTGTCGTAGTGCGACCTTTACTTTCGCTACCGATAAATCCCTGGGTGATCACTAAGCCTTCGTTGAGACGTGGGATAAGTTGTTGCGTTGCAAGTTCTGCCAGCGCGGCAACATCTGGCTCCGCACGACCAAAACGATCGTTGGTACGCATCACTTTACGCACATCAAACCACTGCGCCTGAACTTCGCGTTCACGCAGGATTTCAACAAATAGTAGCGTGGACATTAATTCGCCGTGGCTGACCAGCTCATCCGTTAGCGCCGGAGACGTTGCCAGCGCCGCGGCTTCTGCCAGAACAGTAATATTCTCCAGCAGACGTTCAATCTCTTCTCGAATGACATTCGGGTAACGCAGACGTTCCAGAATGGCGAACTGAATATTACGAATGGCATCGAGTTTTTCGAATCGCTCGGCAGGCTCCAACCCTTCAGCCAACTCGACCAGAAGATTGGTGATTCCGGCAGACGCCGAGAGGACGACTAAACGCACATTGGTATCAGAAAGCACAATGTCAGCGCTACGGTTCATAGCGTCAAAATCAGCTACGCTAGTACCGCCAAATTTGGAAACAATAATTTCAGACATAACTACCTCGTGTCAGGGGATCCATTTTCAGCCTTGGCACAAGGGAAGAGCGGAAGACGGGTGGGCGCAGAGCGATAAACGCTACTATTTTCACCCAGAAGTGCTCCACCACTTGCGAAACGCCCGACTGCGAACGTTTCTGGTGACAGCCCAGGGGATTCAGCTCCTGTAGCCGATGATGAACGTAACCAGCCGTTCAATCACCTTGGCGATGCTCCCCCTCAGGTGTTATCACAGGACTGGTTCCTCCAACACCGTTACCTGGGCAACGCACCTCTTCTGGCTATTACCTTTGCTTTTCGCGCAACCGCGTCACTGGCGTCATTCACTTGCCGCTTTGCTGTGGCGCAAAATGTTTTGGTAATACAAACCTGCGCAAGCGCAGGCTGTACAGTTATAAATAAAGGGTGAGCGTGGCGGTTGTCAACGATGGGGTCATGCGGATTTTTCATTCACTTCTGGCGGTCAGTAGTTGAGCTAATAAAAGCTTCACCGCGCTAAGGGTTTACACTCAACATAACGCTAACGGCACTAAAACAATCACATTTTTCTGAGACTGGCGCTACAATCTTCCACAGTCACAATTCTCAAATCAGAAGAGTATTGCTAATGAAAAACATTAATCCGACGCAGACCGCTGCCTGGCAGGCACTACAGAAACACTTCGATGAAATGAAAGACGTTACGATCGCCGATCTTTTTGCTAAAGACGGCGATCGTTTTTCTAAGTTCTCCGCAACTTTCGACGATCAGATGCTGGTGGATTATTCCAAAAACCGCATTACTGAAGAGACGCTGGCGAAATTACAAGATCTGGCGAAAGAGTGCGATCTGACGGGCGCGATTAAGTCGATGTTCTCTGGTGAGAAGATCAACCGCACCGAAAACCGCGCTGTGCTGCACGTCGCGTTGCGTAACCGTAGCAATACTCCGATTCTGGTTGATGGCAAAGATGTGATGCCGGAAGTCAACGCCGTGCTCGAGAAGATGAAAACCTTCTCGGAAGCGATTATTTCTGGTGAGTGGAAAGGCTATACCGGCAAAGCAATCACTGACGTGGTGAACATCGGTATCGGCGGTTCTGACCTTGGTCCGTACATGGTGACTGAAGCGCTGCGCCCGTACAAAAATCACCTGAACATGCACTTTGTTTCTAATGTCGATGGGACTCACATCGCGGAAGTGTTGAAAAAAGTAAACCCGGAAACGACTCTGTTCCTGGTAGCCTCTAAAACTTTCACCACTCAGGAAACCATGACCAACGCCCACAGCGCGCGTGATTGGTTCCTGAAAGCCGCAGGTGATGAGAAACACGTTGCGAAACACTTTGCGGCGCTCTCCACCAATGCGAAAGCCGTCGGCGAGTTTGGTATTGATACTGCCAACATGTTCGAGTTCTGGGACTGGGTCGGTGGTCGCTACTCTCTGTGGTCTGCGATTGGCCTGTCGATTGTTCTCTCCATTGGTTTTGATAACTTTATTGAACTGCTTTCCGGCGCACACGCCATGGACAAGCACTTCTCCACCACGTCGGCGGAGAAGAACCTGCCTGTACTGCTGGCGCTGATCGGCATCTGGTACAACAATTTCTTTGGTGCGGAAACTGAAGCGATTCTGCCGTATGACCAGTATATGCACCGTTTCGCGGCGTACTTCCAGCAGGGCAATATGGAGTCCAACGGTAAGTACGTTGACCGTAACGGTAATGTAGTGGATTACCAGACTGGTCCGATTATCTGGGGTGAGCCAGGTACTAACGGTCAGCACGCGTTCTATCAGCTGATCCACCAGGGAACCAAAATGGTGCCGTGCGATTTCATCGCCCCGGCTATCACTCATAACCCACTCTCTGACCACCACCAGAAACTGCTGTCTAACTTCTTTGCTCAGACTGAAGCACTGGCGTTTGGTAAATCCCGCGAAGTGGTTGAGCAGGAATATCGCGATCAGGGTAAAGATCCGGCAACGCTTGACTACGTGGTGCCGTTCAAAGTGTTCGAAGGCAACCGTCCAACCAACTCTATTCTGCTGCGCGAAATCACTCCGTTCAGCCTCGGTGCGTTGATTGCGCTGTATGAGCACAAAATCTTTACTCAGGGCGTTATCCTGAATATCTTCACCTTCGACCAGTGGGGCGTTGAGCTGGGTAAACAACTGGCTAATCGTATTCTGCCGGAGCTGAAAGATGATAAAGCCATCAGCAGCCACGACAGCTCGACTAATGGCTTGATTAACCGTTATAAAGCCTGGCGCGGTTAATTAAATAACCTTCTGTAAAAATGCCGACGTTATGTCGGCATTTTTTTATTTAAATTTTCTTGTCGATAAATAAAAAATAATGAGTTCTGGCAATAGCTTTTACGGGCAGATTTAGGTG
>NZ_BBMY01000186.1 GCF_000759775.1 Escherichia albertii NBRC 107761 = DSM 17582 | reverse complement strand
ATGCCGCTAATTCGTGGCTGTCTCGGTTGTTTTGGAGGATTAACAGTGTCATTAAATCTGGTGGTAAACTGGAAAGCTTTAGTATTTCTTGCTCTCTGTTCAATCTTGTCAAAGGCCTTATTAAACTTCCAATCTGTGCAAGCTCTTGTTTGTATTCCTTAGCGATTTTTTGATGGTCACGAATCAAATTAGCCAGAGTTGATTTCACCAAATTAATCTCGGTTTCTCTTACCTTCATCAGTCGCTTTCTAGCCATTTCTTCAAGCTCAGCTTGTGATTTATCAGAAATAATTAAAGTCAGTTTATGTGGCGCTCTGACAGCTCTTTCTGTGCGAATAAGTCTTTGGCCTTCTGGTAAATCTGCAATCACTTTACCAATTTCTGAATGGTCATATCCCCAACCGTCACGGTCTAGTCTTGTATAATAATCGTAGGTGTTTGTCTGAAGCTCCATCAAAATAGCCATTTCGTCAACTTCATTTTCAAGTTTGGACTGAAGTTTTTCGTAAACACGATTCATAGCTTTTTGAGAGTCTCGAAGGTCTTTGAAATATTTGCGTTGCAGCTTCAGTTTCAAATCAAGCTCACATTCCTCATTCATCGAAAAATCAATTTCAACTCTTGGAATCTCAAATGGTTCTGGTGGAATATATGGACCTTTATTTACTTCGTGTGATTCCCGCCAAGCTCTATCAAAAGATTCACGCAAAGTTAATTCGTGAATATCAAGTGCACTTGGTCGGCTTTCAATAATCATTTCATTTTCATCACGGATAGCCATTAATACCTTTCCTCTTCTAAGATAATTTATGTTTCAGTTTTTAAAAAGCACACCTGACAGCCTACGAACTTAGAAGAGACTTAAAAGCGTTTGCCAAGTATGCTTTTTAAAAACTGAATAGCCCTAGATAATTTCTTATAAAGGGCTATTCATAAGGTGAAGAAATTAAAACATCTAAAGGATTCAAACGAATGAACAAGAGTACTTTTTGAGATAGCCTATCTAGTGTGGGCTAAATAGGCCATGACGAAAAGCATTGCACCTTTCAGAATGTTCGGTATAGAACATACCTCACCAATTCAGAATATCCATCCATCGGATTATTGAAATAAATAAGAGAGAAATTCTCTCTATAATTAAAATTATGTCATGCTTAAGGTTATTTGTCAACAGCTTTTTAACAGATTGGTAACATTAATTCTTATTTACCGTATTACCTACCCAGCAACCAACAAATAGCCCTAGCAACGTCCAAGCAATTATTAAACCCATTAGTGAATCCTCACAGAATCCGTCACCAGAATATTGTCAGCGTACAGGATTGTCACAGCACCTTTCAAAAATTGCTCTGGGGAAATACTGTATTTATTCGTTTGCTCGATAACCAATCTTTTCATGCTGCTGTCTTTAATTGGTAGCATCATTCGAGGCTCGTTAAACTCCACCGACTGAATAAAGTCAGAGATGTTTTCTGCATTATCAGCCATCAGCTTTAGTAATTTATCAAAGTCAATTGACACACCGGAATCAACGAAGTGTTGAATCATATTTACTGTGTCGATATCAAGCATAATCTGTAGCGGGAAGTTTAATTCTCTCATTTCTTAAAATCTCCTTTTTACCAGACCTCCTCAATCGCTCTGTAACGAGCTAAACAGTCTTTTTCAGGGGTAGCCTGTAGGGGTGTGCCACATACCCTAAAATAAGATAGTTTTTTGCGTTAGAATGCGATTGAGAGCGTCTGAGAGTGGGTAAAACCGTTTTTTGCCTTTAGTCTGAGACTATTAACCCCATCTCACTATGAAATTGACTAAACCAGCTTTTTGTTACTGAGGTTTTTAGTGTGAAAGATGGGGATTGCATAATCAGATAGATGCCATCATTATCAATGTCGCCCCATCCACTATGTACATCAATTAGATTTCGAAAATATTTAAAGGCTTTGTCTGTTTTAAGTTTGAGGGTGAATACTTTCTTCATTCTTTCCCCCAATTCTTAATGAGTTCATAGGCCCGTTTAAATTGAGTCGGGTCACTATAATCAAGCTCGATATCCAGTGACTTTAATTCATAGCGTAACTGCTCAATTTGATGTGGCTTTAGTCTTTTCTTGTTACGGTCAAGCGTAACATCTTCATATTCTTTTGAGCGGGTATCTTGCCTGATTAGATGTGATGCCAGTTTATAAAATTTGTATCTACATAGCATTAAACCTCCTGTAGCAAATTGTTTGGGTGGCAATTTCTCTTATTACCATCCCTGAAGATAATCTTTTTAGTTGCCTGAACTTCATGATGCAAAAACCAGATGACATACTTCACATAATAATCACGAGTGCCATAACGAATCATTGGATTACCGTAAGCATCATCTCTTGTCTTAACTTCTCCACCATCAATCCATTCAAGCATTCCTGTTTCGTAATTAATCATGAAGTAAGTTGCAAAGAACCGTTTAATATCATCTCGCCATTGCTTCATAATCAGACCTCTTGAGATAACTTGTGAATTTTGATACTCAATAGACGGGCAATATCAATCTTAAAGCTGTTAAGTGCCTTCAAAGTATCTAAAGCGTCCTGAGTAATTCGGATGTGTTTACGACCTTTAGAGACTGGATATTTAAGTAAATCCGACTCAGTAACCTCTTTAGCAATTGCAAGCTGCATTACAGTTTGATGAGGCAAGTTGGTCGTTTGTTTAATTCTGTTAAGCTCGTTAAAGGCTTCTTCTGAAATACGGGTTAATGTGTGTTTATTCATTTAAAATTCCTCTGCAACTAAATACGGGTCAAACTCAAAGTCTGGTTGCTCGTTTTCCATTGGCTCAATATTCCCAACGGCAATATGATGTTCAACAATACCAATTAGCTTTGCACACATTACAGCAAGCAATGCACAATAGGCATCGGTTGGTAATTCGTAGCTAAGTCTGGTTGCTTGTCGCTGAAGATGATTTGTCACGGTAGCTGAGTTAATTTCATCAAGGTTCTTTAGAAGATAAAATAGTTTTTTGTTGTATTTCGGGTGACCTTCACTTCTACAGAATCCAATAAAAATATCATCAAGCTGGCTCGGTAATTGTTCGTAAGAATCAAAGTTAGCCAGATAATTTTTAATAGTGTTCTGGGTGCTCTTTCTGATTGACATATAACGTTCCCTCGGTGTAATTGCCCGAATTACTTCGTCAATGCCTTTGCGTTCTTTCTTGGTAAACTTGGGTAATTCGTGGCTGGTGGGGGTGTCTGTGTAGCTGTAGGAGTTGTATCTGTTACGTTGTCTCGATGCCTGAAGCATCGCTCTAAATTCTCTGTCGTTCATTCATAAGCCAGTCCTTATAATTGTTAATTCTCTGTTAACCATATATACAATCTTAGCAGTTTCAAAGACTAATGTCAAGCATTTTTTAACATTTCATTAACATCTGTGGTATAATGGGTTTATGGGGAGAGTAAAATATAAAGGCGTGGCTATGAGAATGGTCACATGGTTATTGCATTGCACACAGACCCCTTCAATCGCTCTGTAACGAGTTAAACGACCTCTTCAGGTCAACTCATAAAGTCAGGTACTTTTTGTGTCAGAATGTGGTTGAGGGCGTCTTACAAGGAAATTTAATGGTAAATCTCCCTCCTGAACCGGGGTCACCTGATGTATGGGCTGGTGGAGGTATTGGACTTATTGCAGGTCTTCTGCTCCGCTACGTCCTCGTCAGAGTGCTTGTTGTCTTTAAATTGTTCGGTCGCACATGGACGCTTGACCTTAAGGATAATGACCACACAGAACCCCGTTAAGTTAAACCCCCTTCAAAACCCCCTGTACGTGATGGTATAGGGGTATCTTTAGCATTTTGTGCTATCTATTAAAAAATAGCTTGACAGAACCGGAAAGCTGTATCTATCAATTATTCACCTCTCTGACAGTAATTTCTAAAAGTTCTTATTTTTCAATAAGTTGTAATTAGCCATATATAGAGAACTGACAAGTCTCTTCACAGAGAACTCTGTAACCTTAACAGTAACTTCTAAAAATGCTTATTTTTCAATTAGTTGTAATTAGCCATATATAATAGCTGTTCAGCTTCTTCACAGGGAAACTTCAGAGGTCTTCTTGGTTGGGCTTGTATAACACAACCCCTAACCGTCCACTAATCGAGAGAAGAGCGACACCCAAGAAAGGGAAGCTCCCTTCTTAACCGACCTTCTTAACCGACCTTCTTAACCAGCCCTTTACGTTATTCGTTCACAGTGTTGATAAGTGGTTTTGCCCTCTGTTTCTGTTATCATCGGGCTTACCTTATCAGGGCTTTGAAATGTCCCTGTAACTTCCCTCTTAACGGGAGAGAAAGAACATAGTGACCCCAAGCGAAGCGCCCCTCTAAAAAGATTTTTTAGCTATTTTGTTTAAAAGCACATCAAACGATACATTTTATTGATTTAGGTCAAAGACAAAAGCATTGACAAAATGGTAAGATTGTTCACATAGCCCTTACTTAACAGACTCTTAAGAGCTTTGAAACGGCCTATTTAACAAGGTCACTACCTCTGGTTCTTCGTTTCCCTTCTTTCTAGGTAGTCATCTGTTAAGAGTTTTTCAGTCTTACTCTTAAGAATCACTGTTAAGGTGATACTCTCCCCTTCGGGTTATATCGTATCTCCTCTCCCGTTAAATATCCTTCACAGCCAGACTAAATAACACCTGTGTAGTTTCTTGGTGGAATCTTTCAAGGTAACTTAACTCTGAGTTTATGAAGTTGACCTATGAGATAGACTCTATCGAATCTATTAGTCAATGTTTGTGAAGGTGTTACAGAGCATGTTCTCTAGGTGGTTTTTCAGGGGACTATCAAGGGCCACTAATCGGGAGAGGGGGTGATACATGAGAAAGAACCCTCCTGTTAAAAAGACTACTTAGAAGTCTGAGACTTTAGTAAAATCTGTGAATATAGCTTCTCAGACGCTCTGTAACGCATTCTAAGCGATTTTACCCCTTTATTTTAAGGTGGGTGGTACATCCCTACAGACTACCCCTAAAAATGGGGTTAAAACTCGCTACAGAGCTTTCTATGAGGCTTGGTAGGATTGTATAAAATCTGTACAATGGTTATTTGGCTTCTGAAAATTTTTACAAAAATCATAGTAGCCCTCTTTGAATCTCATCTTCCCCGAATCTTCGAAAATATCTGTATGTCTGCTAAGTACCCGTCACACCAGCTATGTGACCCCCTTTGCAAAAAAGCCAAA
>NZ_BBMY01000187.1 GCF_000759775.1 Escherichia albertii NBRC 107761 = DSM 17582 | reverse complement strand
AATTAGCCCAGAACTTTAGCTACAACGCCCGCGCCAACGGTACGACCGCCTTCACGGATTGCGAAACGCAGACCGTCGTCCATCGCAATCGGGTGGATCAGGGTAACAACCATTTTAACGTTGTCGCCCGGCATTACCATCTCTACGCCTTCCGGCAGTTCGATGGTACCCGTCACGTCAGTAGTACGGAAGTAGAACTGCGGACGGTAGCCTTTGAAGAACGGAGTATGACGACCGCCTTCATCTTTGGACAGAATGTACACTTCAGATTCGAACTTGGTGTGCGGTTTGATGGTGCCCGGCTTAGCCAGTACCTGACCACGTTCGATTTCTTCGCGTTTGATACCACGCAGCAGAACACCTACGTTCTCACCAGCACGGCCTTCGTCCAGCAGTTTGCGGAACATTTCAACGCCAGTACAGGTAGACTTCTGAGTCTCTTTGATACCAACGATTTCAACTTCTTCGCCCACTTTGATGATACCGCGTTCTACACGACCGGTAACAACGGTACCACGACCGGAAATGGAGAATACGTCTTCGATCGGCAGCAGGAACGGCTTGTCAATCGCACGCTCTGGTTCCGGAATGTAAGAATCCAGGAAGCCAGCCAGTTCCAGGATTTTCGCTTCCCACTCTGCGTCGCCTTCCAGCGCTTTCAGAGCAGAACCACGAACGATCGGAGTGTCGTCGCCCGGGAAGTCATACTGGGACAGAAGTTCACGAACTTCCATTTCAACCAGTTCCAGCAGCTCTTCGTCATCAACCATGTCGCATTTGTTCAGGAACACGATGATGTACGGAACGCCTACCTGACGACCCAGCAGGATGTGCTCACGAGTCTGCGGCATCGGGCCGTCAGTCGCAGCAACAACCAGGATAGCACCGTCCATCTGCGCAGCACCGGTGATCATGTTTTTAACATAGTCAGCATGGCCCGGGCAGTCTACGTGTGCGTAGTGACGGGTCGGGGTGTCGTATTCAACGTGGGAAGTGTTGATGGTGATACCACGCGCTTTTTCTTCCGGCGCGTTATCGATCTGGTCGAATGCGCGAGCAGCACCGCCGTAGGTTTTAGCCAGTACGGTAGTGATTGCAGCGGTCAGCGTTGTTTTACCATGGTCAACGTGGCCGATAGTACCGACGTTAACGTGCGGTTTTGTACGTTCAAACTTTTCTTTAGACATCGATTGTCCCTCTAAGACACGGATAAATCGGTGATATCACCACATCAACCAGGCAACATGCCCGACTTGTTGAATGCAATAGACAGAAGGAAAAAACAGGGAGGAGAAAAGAAGTGGTGCTGATAGGCAGATTCGAACTGCCGACCTCACCCTTACCAAGGGTGCGCTCTACCAACTGAGCTATATCAGCACATCTTGGAGCGGGCAGCGGGAATCGAACCCGCATCATCAGCTTGGAAGGCTGAGGTAATAGCCATTATACGATGCCCGCATCCTGGAACTCGGCTACCTGATTTTCATTCTGCACTGAATATCGAGAGAAGCTCTCTTTATTCGAGCCGGTAAGCGAACTTATCGTCTCGGGCTACGCCATCGCGTGGCCGAAATTGGTGGTGGGGGAAGGATTCGAACCTTCGAAGTCTGTGACGGCAGATTTACAGTCTGCTCCCTTTGGCCGCTCGGGAACCCCACCGGACTTGATGGTGCCGACTACCGGAATCGAACTGGTGACCTACTGATTACAAGTCAGTTGCTCTACCTACTGAGCTAAGTCGGCATCAAGTAGCGCGCATTCTATGGAGACATGCGCGTTCATGCAACTAAAAAATTGCATAATTTGTTTTGTTGGTCACATTTTGCTCGAGACGATGAAGAAATCGTCGAAGAAGGCGCTGATTAGCACACTTTTTCAGCACCATTCTGCTTAACAACATACTTCCATCAAGACACGATTCTTTTTATCAGATGGAATATCTGTCACATTGCTTTTCAACGATAGCTCGCCGAAAGAGATTTTTTCTTATTATTCCTTCCCATCTGGTGTTACCCTCCTGCCCATTATCCCATTAAACTGAACTGTGACGCGCCATGGCAAATATCGCTTTGCCGATAGAGCTATGACCGCCAGAAACATGCTTATGAGTATAAAAGAGCAAACGTTAATGACGCCTTACCTACAGTTTGACCGCAACCAGTGGGCAGCTCTGCGTGATTCCGTACCCATGACGTTAACGGAAGAAGAGATTGCCCGCCTCAAAGGTATAAATGAAGATCTCTCCTTAGAAGAAGTTGCCGAGATCTATTTGCCTCTGTCGCGTTTGCTGAACTTCTATATAAGCTCAAACCTGCGCCGTCAGGCAGTTCTGGAACAGTTTCTTGGTACCAACGGGCAACGTATTCCTTACATTATCAGCATTGCTGGTAGCGTCGCGGTGGGGAAAAGTACGACCGCCCGTGTATTACAGGCGCTATTAAGCCGTTGGCCGGAACATCGCCGTGTTGAGTTGATAACCACAGATGGTTTTCTTCACCCTAACCAGGTGCTTAAAGAGCGTGGCCTGATGAAGAAGAAAGGCTTCCCGGAATCGTATGATATGCATCGCCTGGTGAAGTTTGTTTCCGATCTCAAATCTGGCGTGCCAAACGTTACAGCTCCTGTTTACTCGCATCTTATTTATGATGTGATCCCGGATGGAGATAAAACTGTTGTTCAACCTGATATTTTAATTCTTGAAGGATTAAATGTCTTACAGAGCGGGATGGATTATCCGCACGACCCGCATCATGTTTTTGTTTCTGATTTCGTCGATTTTTCGATATATGTTGATGCCCCGGAAGACTTACTTCAGACATGGTATATCAATCGTTTCCTGAAATTCCGCGAAGGGGCTTTTACAGACCCGGATTCTTATTTTCATAACTACGCGAAATTAACTAAGGAAGAAGCTATTAAGACAGCCATGACGTTGTGGAGAGAGATCAACTGGCTGAACTTAAAGCAAAATATTCTACCTACTCGTGAGCGCGCCAGTTTAATCCTGACGAAAAGTGCTAATCATGCGGTAGAAGAGGTCAGACTGCGCAAATAATTTTCAGGGGAGCTAATGCTCCCCTTTCTTATTTTTCTGCGCTACGCAGGGATATTTCACCGCCCATCCAGGGTTTTATTATTCCATCTTGCTCAAGCAATAAAGCACCTTGTTTGTCTATTCCGCGTGAAATACCAAATATTTCTTTATCACCAATGATAAGTTTCACTGGGCGATTAATAAAATTATCCAGCTTTTCCCAGCGAGAAAGATAAGGTGCCAATCCTTCTTGCTCGAAGAGTTCCAGCGCCGCGCGTAATTCACGTATTAGCATGGCCGCCAACGTATTACGATCGAGATTGATCCCCGCTTCCTGCAACGTGATCCACCCCTGATTAACGACACTCTCTTCAACCCGACGCATTGCCATGTTGATCCCGGCACCAATGACTATTTGCGCCGCATCGCCAGTTTTGCCAGTCAGTTCCACAAGAATACCTGCCAGCTTGCGATCCTGCAGATAGAGGTCATTCGGCCATTTAACACGAACTTTATCAGCACCCAGCTTGCGTAATACTTCCGCCATCACGATACCGATAACCAAACTTAAACCAATCGCCGCAGCCGGGCCTTGTTCCAGACGCCAGAACATCGACAAATATAAGTTTGCGCCAAAAGGCGAAAACCATTTCCGACCACGGCGACCACGACCTGCCTGCTGGTATTCTGCAACGCAGGCATCGCCCGATTTAAGCTCTCCGATACGATCAAGGAGATATTGATTTGTAGAATCAATAACCGGCAACACGGCCACACTGCCGCCATCCAGCTGACTCAATATCTGTTCTGCATTAAGTAACTGGATGGGCTCAGGCAGGCTGTATCCTTTACCCGGAACGGTAAAGACATCAACCCCCCAGTCACGCAGTGTCTGAATGTGTTTATTAATAGCCGCCCGGCTCATTCCCAGCGTTTCACCCAACTGCTCGCCAGAGTGAAATTCACCATTCGCTAACAGCGCGATTAATTTCAGTGGAACGGTATTATCCTTCATGAAATCGTCTCCACTGCGCTAACTTCACCTGATGCACCAATAAAGCGAACTTCTGGCTCAAGCCAGACATTAAATTTTTCACCCACTTTCTGTCTTACATGATGTGCCAGTTGCACGACATCTTCGCTTTTTGCATTGTCTTCATTAATGAGAACTAACGCCTGTTGACGGTGCACCGCAGCCCCACCCATTTGCATCCCTTTTAGCTGGCACTGATCGATAAGCCAACCTGCTGCCAGTTTTACTGAACCATCCGCCTGGGGGTAATTTGGTGCTGTTGGAAATTGTGCCAATAATGCTTTAGCCGTTTCGGCAGGTACAACAGGGTTTTTGAAGAAACTACCGGCATTGCCATTCACTTTTGGATCAGGGAGTTTGGTGGTGCGCATATGACACACCGCATCAAATACTTGCTGTGGCGTTACTGTTGTAGGATCCAGACGAGTTAAGTCACCATACGTTAGTACAGGTTGCCACTCTTTTGGCAGACGCAGACCTACGGCTACAATGGCGAAGCGGCCCTGGTATTCATGTTTAAAAATACTGTCGCGATAGCCAAAACGGCACTCTTTGGCAGTTAAGCGCACTTGCTTGCCTGTCGCCAGTTCAACACAGTCAACATAAGCGCAAACTCGCTGTAATTCTACGCCATAAGCACCAATATTCTGGATAGGTGATGAGCCAACACAACCAGGAATTAATGCCAGATTTTCCAGACCGGGCATACCTTCCTGCAAAGTGTATTTTACCAGGCGATGCCAGTTTTCTCCGGCTCCTACATGTAAATACCACGTATCAGGTTCATCATGAATTTCGATCCCTTTGATTCGGTTGATGATCACCGTACCGCGATAGTCTTCCAGAAAAAGTACATTACTTCCTTCACCCAGAATAAGAACGGGTTGTCCTTCTGCGGTTGCATGCTGCCAGGCATTGAGTAGTTGTTGTTCGTCTTCGGCACATACAATGTGTTGAGCATTATGATCAATGCCAAATGTATTCCAGGGTTTTAAGGAGTGGTTCATAGCTGCTTTCCTGATGCAAAAACGAGGCTAGTTTACCGTATCTGCGGGGGTATGGCTTGTAGATATGATGACAGGAAGTGTTTGTAGAAACGCAAAAAGGCCCGGTCTTTCGACCGGGCCTTTCGCTT
>NZ_BBMY01000188.1 GCF_000759775.1 Escherichia albertii NBRC 107761 = DSM 17582 | reverse complement strand
TCACTTTTCATCAGACAATCTGTGTGAGCACTGCAAAGTACAGTTCTTTCAGGTAAGGAGGTGATCCAACCGCAGGTTCCCCTACGGTTACCTTGTTACGACTTCACCCCAGTCATGAATCACAAAGTGGTAAGCGCCCTCCCGAAGGTTAAGCTACCTACTTCTTTTGCAACCCACTCCCATGGTGTGACGGGCGGTGTGTACAAGGCCCGGGAACGTATTCACCGTGGCATTCTGATCCACGATTACTAGCGATTCCGACTTCATGGAGTCGAGTTGCAGACTCCAATCCGGACTACGACGCACTTTATGAGGTCCGCTTGCTCTCGCGAGGTCGCTTCTCTTTGTATGCGCCATTGTAGCACGTGTGTAGCCCTGGTCGTAAGGGCCATGATGACTTGACGTCATCCCCACCTTCCTCCAGTTTATCACTGGCAGTCTCCTTTGAGTTCCCGGCCGGACCGCTGGCAACAAAGGATAAGGGTTGCGCTCGTTGCGGGACTTAACCCAACATTTCACAACACGAGCTGACGACAGCCATGCAGCACCTGTCTCACGGTTCCCGAAGGCACATTCTCATCTCTGAAAACTTCCGTGGATGTCAAGACCAGGTAAGGTTCTTCGCGTTGCATCGAATTAAACCACATGCTCCACCGCTTGTGCGGGCCCCCGTCAATTCATTTGAGTTTTAACCTTGCGGCCGTACTCCCCAGGCGGTCGACTTAACGCGTTAGCTCCGGAAGCCACGCCTCAAGGGCACAACCTCCAAGTCGACATCGTTTACGGCGTGGACTACCAGGGTATCTAATCCTGTTTGCTCCCCACGCTTTCGCACCTGAGCGTCAGTCTTCGTCCAGGGGGCCGCCTTCGCCACCGGTATTCCTCCAGATCTCTACGCATTTCACCGCTACACCTGGAATTCTACCCCCCTCTACGAGACTCAAGCTGACCAGTATCAGATGCAGTTCCCAGGTTGAGCCCGGGGATTTCACATCTGACTTAATCAACCGCCTGCGTGCGCTTTACGCCCAGTAATTCCGATTAACGCTTGCACCCTCCGTATTACCGCGGCTGCTGGCACGGAGTTAGCCGGTGCTTCTTCTGCGGGTAACGTCAATGAGCAAAGGTATTAACTTTACTCCCTTCCTCCCCGCTGAAAGTACTTTACAACCCGAAGGCCTTCTTCATACACGCGGCATGGCTGCATCAGGCTTGCGCCCATTGTGCAATATTCCCCACTGCTGCCTCCCGTAGGAGTCTGGACCGTGTCTCAGTTCCAGTGTGGCTGGTCATCCTCTCAGACCAGCTAGGGATCGTCGCCTTGGTGAGCCGTTACCTCACCAACAAGCTAATCCCATCTGGGCACATCCGATGGCAAGAGGCCCTAAGGTCCCCCTCTTTGGTCTTGCGACGTTATGCGGTATTAGCTACCGTTTCCAGTAGTTATCCCCCTCCATCGGGCAGTTTCCCAGACATTACTCACCCGTCCGCCACTCGTCAGCGAAACAGCAAGCTGTTTCCTGTTACCGTTCGACTTGCATGTGTTAGGCCTGCCGCCAGCGTTCAATCTGAGCCATGATCAAACTCTTCAATTTAAAAGTTTGATGCTCAAAGAATTAAACTTCGTAATGAATTACGTGTTCACTCTTGAGACTTGGTATTCATTTTCGTCTTGCGACGTTAAGAATCCGTATCTTCGAGTGCCCACACAGATTGTCTGATAAATTGTTAAAGA
>NZ_BBMY01000189.1 GCF_000759775.1 Escherichia albertii NBRC 107761 = DSM 17582 | reverse complement strand
CACTCCCCTCGCCGGGGTTCTTTTCGCCTTTCCCTCACGGTACTGGTTCACTATCGGTCAGTCAGGAGTATTTAGCCTTGGAGGATGGTCCCCCCATATTCAGACAGGATACCACGTGTCCCGCCCTACTCATCGAGCTCACAGCATGTGCATTTTTGTGTACGGGGCTGTCACCCTGTATCGCACGCCTTTCCAGACGCTTCCACTAACACACACACTGATTCAGGCTCTGGGCTCCTCCCCGTTCGCTCGCCGCTACTGGGGGAATCTCGGTTGATTTCTTTTCCTCGGGGTACTTAGATGTTTCAGTTCCCCCGGTTCGCCTCATTAACCTATGGATTCAGTTAATGATAGTGTGACGGATCACACTGGGTTTCCCCATTCGGACATCGCCGGTTATAACGGTTCATATCACCTTACCGACGCTTTTCGCAGATTAGCACGTCCTTCATCGCCTCTGACTGCCAGGGCATCCACCGTGTACGCTTAGTCGCTTAACCTCACAACCCGAAGATGTTTCTTTCGATTCATCATCGTGTTGCGAAAATTTGAGAGACTCACGAATAATCTTTCGACTATTCAGTGTTTCAATTTTCAGCTTGATCCAGATTTTTAAAGAGCAAAA
>NZ_BBMY01000190.1 GCF_000759775.1 Escherichia albertii NBRC 107761 = DSM 17582 | reverse complement strand
AATTTGATGCCTGGCAGTTCCCTACTCTCGCATGGGGAAGCCCCACACTACCATCGGCGCTACGGCGTTTCACTTCTGAGTTCGGCATGGGGTCAGGTGGGACCACCGCGCTATCTCCGCCAGGCAAATTCTTTGTGCCCTGTCCTGTGTCTTTTCCACTGATACTGCGCCGGCTGCATTCCCGAAAGTCAGTCACATACTTCAGTATGCTCCTTCCTTCGCTTCATTTGCCGCCTTGTCTCAGCGTAAAATCCTTCGGACTCTGAATCTGAGCTGAAAATCTTCTCTCAATCCGCCAAAACATCTTCGGCGTTGTAAGGTTAAGCCTCACGGTTCATTAGTACCGGTTAGCTCAACGCATCGCTGCGCTTACACACCCGGCCTATCAACGTCGTCGTCTTCAACGTTCCTTCAGGAGACTTAAAGTCTCAGGGAGAACTCATCTCGGGGCAAGTTTCGTGCTTAGATGCTTTCAGCACTTATCTCTTCCGCATTTAGCTACCGGGCAGTGCCATTGGCATGACAACCCGAACACCAGTGATGCGTCCACTCCGGTCCTCTCGTACTAGGAGCAGCCCCCCTCAGTTCTCCAGCGCCCACGGCAGATAGGGACCGAACTGTCTCACGACGTTCTAAACCCAGCTCGCGTACCACTTTAAATGGCGAACAGCCATACCCTTGGGACCTACTTCAGCCCCAGGATGTGATGAGCCGACATCGAGGTGCCAAACACCGCCGTCGATATGAACTCTTGGGCGGTATCAGCCTGTTATCCCCGGAGTACCTTTTATCCGTTGAGCGATGGCCCTTCCATTCAGAACCACCGGATCACTATGACCTGCTTTCGCACCTGCTCGCGCCGTCACGCTCGCAGTCAAGCTGGCTTATGCCATTGCACTAACCTCCTGATGTCCGACCAGGATTAGCCAACCTTCGTGCTCCTCCGTTACTCTTTAGGAGGAGACCGCCCCAGTCAAACTACCCACCAGACACTGTCCGCAACCCCGGTAAGGGGCCTACGTTAGAACACCAGCCATTAAAGGGTGGTATTTCAAGGACGGCTCCATGCAGACTGGCGTCCACACTTCAAAGCCTCCCACCTATCCTACACATCAAGGACCAGTGTTCAGTGTCAAGCTATAGTAAAGGTTCACGGGGTCTTTCCGTCTTGCCGCGGGTACACTGCATCTTCACAGCGAGTTCAATTTCACTGAGTCTCGGGTGGAGACAGCCTGGCCATCATTACGCCATTCGTGCAGGTCGGAACTTACCCGACAAGGAATTTCGCTACCTTAGGACCGTTATAGTTACGGCCGCCGTTTACCGGGGCTTCGATCAAGAGCTTCGCGTTACCGCTAACCCCATCAATTAACCTTCCGGCACCGGGCAGGCGTCACACCGTATACGTCCACTTTCGTGTTTGCACAGTGCTGTGTTTTTAATAAACAGTTGCAGCCAGCTGGTATCTTCGACTGATTTCAGCTCCACGAGCAAGTCGCTTCACCTACATATCAGCGTGCCTTCTCCCGAAGTTACGGCACCATTTTGCCTAGTTCCTTCACCCGAGTTCTCTCAAGCGCCTTGGTATTCTCTACCTGACCACCTGTGTCGGTTTGGGGTACGATTTGATGTTACCTGATGCTTAGAGGCTTTTCCTGGAAGCAGGGCATTTGTTGCTTCAGCACCGTAGTGCCTCGTCATCACGCCTCAGCCTTGATTCTCCGGATTTGCCTGGAAAACCAGCCTACACGCTTAAACCGGGACAACCGTCGCCCGGCCAACATAGCCTTCTCCGTCCCCCCTTCGCAGTAACACCAAGTACAGGAATATTAACCTGTTTCCCATCGACTACGCCTTTCGGCCTCGCCTTAGGGGTCGACTCACCCTGCCCCGATTAACGTTGGACAGGAACCCTTGGTCTTCCGGCGAGCGGGCTTTTCACCCGCTTTATCGTTACTTATGTCAGCATTCGCACTTCTGATACCTCCAGCATGCCTCACAGCACACCTTCACAGGCTTACAGAACGCTCCCCTACCCAACAACGCATCAGCGTTGCTGCCGCAGCTTCGGTGCATGGTTTAGCCCCGTTACATCTTCCGCGCAGGCCGACTCGACCAGTGAGCTATTACGCTTTCTTTAAATGATGGCTGCTTCTAAGCCAACATCCTGGCTGTCTGGGCCTTCCCACATCGTTTCCCACTTAACCATGACTTTGGGACCTTAGCTGGCGGTCTGGGTTGTTTCCCTCTTCACGACGGACGTTAGCACCCGCCGTGTGTCTCCCGTGATAACATTCTCCGGTATTCGCAGTTTGCATCGGGTTGGTAAGTCGGGATGACCCCCTTGCCGAAACAGTGCTCTACCCCCGGAGATGAATTCACGAGGCGCTACCTAAATAGCTTTCGGGGAGAACCAGCTATCTCCCGGTTTGATTGGCCTTTCACCCCCAGCCACAAGTCATCCGCTAATTTTTCAACATTAGTCGGTTCGGTCCTCCAGTTAGTGTTACCCAACCTTCAACCTGCCCATGGCTAGATCACCGGGTTTCGGGTCTATACCCTGCAACTTAACGCCCAGTTAAGACTCGGTTTCCCTCCGGCTCCCCTATTCGGTTAACCTTGCTACAGAATATAAGTCGCTGACCCATTATACAAAAGGTACGCAGTCACCCTGATAAATCAGGGCTCCCACTGCTTGTACGTACACGGTTTCAGGTTCTTTTT
>NZ_BBMY01000191.1 GCF_000759775.1 Escherichia albertii NBRC 107761 = DSM 17582 | reverse complement strand
CACCTTCATTGCATTCTTTGTCGTTGTTCTAATTTATGCCGTGGCAATCACAAACTCATTAACGGAACAACTGGCAAAACATCTGACTATTGACCTGCGTATCCGTATGCTGGTTAGTTTCGGCGTGGTGTTGATCCTGAATCTCATCTTTCTGATGGGGCGCCACGCAACAATCCGGGTAATGGGGTTTTTAGTATTCCCATTAATTGCTTATTTCTTATTTCTTTCTATCTACCTTATCGGTAGTTGGCAACCATCTTTACTAACTGCCCAGGTTGAATTCAATCAGAATACCCTTCACCAGATATGGATATCGATTCCCGTGATGGTTTTCGCCTTTAGCCATACGCCAATTATTTCTACGTTTGCTATCGACAGACGTGAAAAATATGGCGAACTCGCTATGGATAAATGCAAAAAAATTATGAAGGTCGCTTATCTCATCATCTGCGTAAGCGTGTTGTTCTTCGTCTTTAGCTGCCTGTTATCAATACCGTCCTCTTATATCGAAACGGCAAAAGAGGAAGGCGTTACCATTCTTTCGGCGCTCTCTATGCTGCCAAATGCCCCAACCTGGCTATCAATTTCCGGGATTATTGTTGCGGTAGTGGCGATGTCTAAATCATTTTTGGGAACCTACTTTGGTGTTATTGAAGGTGCAACTGAAGTTGTCAAAACAACATTACAACAGGTAGGGATTAAAAAAAGCCGGTCATTTAACCGCGCACTATCCATTATGTTGGTATCGCTGATTACCTTTATCATCTGCTGTATCAACCCGAATGCTATTTCAATGATTTACGCGATAAGTGGTCCGCTCATTGCCATGATTCTGTTTATCATGCCAACACTTTCAACGTATCTCATCCCTGCGCTGAAACCCTGTCGGTCAATTGGGAATCTGATTACACTGTTCGTAGGCATTCTGTGCGTATCAGTAATGTTCTTTAGCTAACATTCAGAAGTGGATGGTTCAACACGCAAGCACAGTGAACCATCCACTCTCTTTAAATCCCCGCAAATCCCGAATCTCCTGAATTGATTTCCTCCTTAGATTTCAGACCATTAGCATAATCAGATCAGTAAATATCTTAAATAAGAACATTTAAGATGCACCTTTAGGTTTTAACGGTTATTGTCTAATCATCCGAAAGCAATTTGCAATATAGATATTCTTAATAGATAAAGTGATTTTCCGACTCCTTGCGCATACGTAATCAAGATAAAAGCCAAGCCTGTGAAAAAAAACAAAATATAAATACGGATAATTCCAGCTTCCGATAAAAAATGAGAATTATATGAAATACAGAATAATCATGATATTTCTCTAAAAGGTTAATAATTTTGCACGTATTGACATCAGCAATAACGAATGGGTGATGACTCCAATTAGTAGAACATGTATTCGATAAAAGCACCGAGGACTTTTTCATGAAGTTCTACAGAGCGCGAGAAACAGATGGTCCTGCGGGCCAGACGTTTGATTTGGGTTCTCAGAGTCTCAATGCGCTGAGTAAAAATCTTACCAGTCAGAGGCTTCTCCTTCGGTAATTCTCTGGTGTAACTCCCCCATTCGTCAGTGGTCAACATACCGACGATAAAAGGGGTAAGCAACGCCAGCAATTCACGACAGGTTTTATCAGTCCGGGGCCAAAAGTGTAGGCCAGAACGCCGCCAGTTTACGTGTATTCTCTGTAATTTTTGTCAGTTGCAAAAGATCGTTTTGTGTATAACTACTCTTTATCTCATTTTTTAATTTATCTGCGTGTATATATATTGGATAATTCGGATACTTTTCTGGATTTATTGATAAATAACTTTTATTTATTGCTGATGGCTTTTCATTCAGATGGCTAAAAACAGATTCACTCGTCATTTCTGATGACATTGCATAAGTCGGCATACAAGCAAGTACACTTGTGAGGAAAATATCTACAACCGATTTCCTTTTCATAAAAAATCAAGAATCCATACAGTCTGGTTTAAAACTGTAGCTAACCACTTCTATAATATTTTGAAAATAAGGTTATTTACTTAATCCAGATAAGTAAGGTTGTCTATATTGAGTTATGTTTATTACAGAAGATTAGCCTTTGGAAGGTGGTTTTATAGCGCAACAGGAATTGTTCCAGCAAAAACAGACGCTGCTAATGGTTTTGCATTTGTCGTCCTGCGGAACAGGCACTGAAGTCGCCTGATAAATGCGAATGCCACTCTGTTAAGTGCTATTCATATCACGGGTGCGAGACAGAATCACCAGAACGGATGTCTGTATCTGCTTTCGCTGTTCAGGAAGTGGAGCGAGTGAGGGGAATCGAACCCCCGTCATTTGGTTGGGAACCAAAAGCTCTACCATTGAGCTACACTCGCGAATGATCACGTTGTCGGAACGCTTAACACTCAGGTTGCATGCGCCACCGCTAAACTAACTCTGTATTAAAGAGCGTAAGGGATTATAAACCTTACGCTCTTCTTGGCAAGGGACTTACCCACTGAATGGCGATTAATTCGCCGTCAACATTTTGGCTTACTGCCCTGCGGCGGCAAATAGCGCAACGGATCGATAGCTGTCGCCCGATAGCGAATCTGGAAATGCAGACGCACAGATGCCGCATCAGAACTCCCCATCGTCGCAATTTTTTGCCCTGCCTTTACCGTTTGCCCATTGTTCACCAACATCGTGTCGTTATGGGCGTATGCGGTGATGTAATCTTCACTGTGTTTAATCATGATGAGATTACCGTAACCACGCAATTGATGACCGACATACACGACCTTTCCAGCGCCTGCGGCGTAAATTGGCGTACCGCGCGGCGCTGAGATATCAATCCCTTTATTGCCGCCATCTGCCGTCGAATACGGTACGATAACTTTCCCTGTCGTTGGCCATAACCAGCAACGTTGACCAACCGGCGGCCATGAAGATTTTGGAACCGCTGAAGATGGCGTTACAGCGACTGTTTTCGTCGTCGATTTTGCAGTGGATTTACGCGAGCCGCTGCTGCTTTTCGCCCCACCGAGTTTCAGTTTTTGGCCGACTTCTATGGTATACGGAGGAGAAATACCGTTCAGTCGGGCGAGTTCTTTTACGCTGGTTCCCGTGGTGCGTGAAATACGATAAAGCGTATCCCCCCGTTTCACGGTGTAAACGGAGCCAGAATACGTTTCGGTATTTGATGATTTGCTACCCGAACAGCCCGCCAAAAGCAGTCCTGTCGATAACAGCATCACAATACCCAGAGTGTGTTTATTCAGGCGTCCTGCGCTCAAAATTGTTCCTCTCTCAAAAAACAAGACGCTATATCATAGCAGCCACCCGCCAGATCCCCAATCCATTGCTCTGGAACATCTCCTGTACAATGCTCGTTTTGTTATTGAATCTCTTTTCGATTAACCACAGACCAACAAAAACGATAAATACAATTTTCAGATAATGCCCAAAGTTTATTTATCACAATGATTTTTATCACGCTCATATTGATACGCTCTCCCCTTTTTCATTACTGATAAAATCACATCATCTCCATCGTTTTTTTAACGACATCACACTTCCCTCCTCACCTCACGCTTATAGTCGTTTCTGGCGTAATTCTTGCCTGCATTACCTCAATCATTGCCATTAAGAATGAAATATTCAAACCAAGGGGATTTTAATGGAAGCGCGGGAAGCTACCGCTACAGGTGAATCATGCATGCGCGTAGATGCTATTGCCAAAGTCACCGGGCGGGCACGATATACAGATGATTATGTTATGGCAGGCATGTGCTACGCGAAATATGTACGTAGTCCAATTGCACATGGTTATGCCGTGAGTATTAACGATGAAGAAGCCAGAAACTTACCTGGTGTGCTGGCCATTTTCACCTGGGAAGATGTGCCTGACATTGCGTTTGCCACAGCGGGACATGCATGGACTCTGGATGAAAATAAACGTGACATTGCCGATCGCGCCTTGTTAACTCGTCACGTTCGCCACCATGGCGATGCAGTTGCTATCGTCGTTGCCCGTGATGAACTCACGGCAGAAAAAGCAGCACAACTTGTGCATATCGAATGGCAAGAATTACCCGTCATTACTACGCCAGAAGCGGCACTTGCAGAAGATGCCACGCCAATTCATAGCGGTGGTAATTTGCTAAAACAAAGCACTATGTCGACAGGTAATGTCCAGCAAACAATCGACGCGGCAGATTACCAGATTCAGGGGCACTATCAGACGCCGGTCATTCAACATTGCCATATGGAAAGCGTAACATCGCTGGCATGGATGGAAGATGATTCACGAATTACGATCGTTTCCAGCACTCAAATCCCGCATATTGTTCGCCGGGTTATTGGTCAGGCACTGGATATTCCCTGGTCGTGCGTAAGAGTGATTAAACCGTTTGTCGGCGGTGGTTTTGGTAATAAGCAAGATGTGCTGGAAGAGCCAATGGCGGCATTCCTGACCAGTAAGCTTGGCGGCATTCCGGTGAAAGTTTCGCTTAGCCGCGAAGAGTGTTTCCTGGCGACTCGTACCCGTCATGCCTTCACCATTGATGGGCAGATGGGGGTGAACCGCGACGGTACGTTAAAAGGTTATAGTCTGGATGTTCTGTCCAACACTGGTGCCTATGCCTCGCACGGTCATTCCATTGCCTCTGCGGGCGGTAATAAAGTCGCTTATCTTTATCCTCGTTGCGCCGGTAATGACTCCAACTTATTGATAGTGTTTTATGTTCAGATAATGCCCGATGACTTTGTCATGCAGCTCCACCGATTTTGAGAACGACAGCGACTTCCGTCCCAGCCGTGCCAGGTGCTGCCTCAGATTCAGGTTATGCCGCTCAATTCGCTGCGTATATCGCTTGCTGATTACGTGCAGCTTTCCCTTCAGGCGGGATTCATG
>NZ_BBMY01000192.1 GCF_000759775.1 Escherichia albertii NBRC 107761 = DSM 17582 | reverse complement strand
CGGTTCAGTTCGCCCCAAAAAAGCGAATCTTTATCCGTTTTGGCAAAGGCTTTGACGAGTACCTCATCATTACCTTCTTCCCAAATTTTTTCCGCCGTTTTTTCGTCGTACCCGGCAATTTCAAAAATGGCCTCGGCTATTTCTGGCGACGTATTACGCAGAGATGCCCATTCACCTACGTGATGAGCTTTCGCTTCTTGAGTTGGCATGCGTATCCTCCTGTTGAAGATTAGCCGTTAAGTTTGACTGCCAGACCAGCAACATATTCCCCCTGATAACGTGCGATCGACAGCTCTTCCTGGCTGGGCTGGCGTGAACCGTCACCGCCTGCGATGGTGGTTGCGCCATATGGCGTTCCGCCGCGAACCTGCGAAACGTCAAATAACTCCTGGGCCGCGTAGCCAATAGGAACAATTATCATGCCGTGGTGAGCAAGGGTCGTCCAGGTTGAAGTAATGGTCTGTTCCTGGCCGCCGCCGGTGCCGGTAGAGCTAAAAACGCTCGCCAGTTTGCCGTATAGCGCACCGGAAGCCCACAGGCCGCCAGTCTGATCCAGGAAGGTACGCATCTGCCCTGACATATTGCCAAAGCGGGTCGGAGTACCAAAAATAATGGCATCGTAATCTGCCAGTTCTTGCGGAGTTGCAACGGGGGCAGTTTGCGTTTTACCGCCTGCTTTTTCGAATAATTGCGGCTGCATGGTTTCCGGTACACGCTTAACGACAACTTCCGCGCCATCAACTTTGCTTGCACCTTCAGCGACTGCGCGCGCCATCGTTTCAATATGTCCGTACATTCATTGTGGCATTGTTAAACAATTCACCCATTGAACTAAAAATTCTACTCCATCCTTCGTTAATCATATTCGGTTTATTAGGGTCACCAGAATACACAGGATTAAAGTCACTACCCACACCTACCCCAGATGGATGCATATTAGCGTTTTTGACTACTTCCTGATTCATAAAATCCAGTGCTTTCTTCAATGCATATAAACCAAGAGTGACGCCTCTGATTTGTGGAATCATTGAAGCTAATGCTAACGCTGTTTCATAACCGTCATCAGCATAACCAATTGCAAGAGCACTACCTACACCACCAGCTACACCTTTCAGTTTTCCACCACCTTTACCAGTAGCTACCTGACCAGCCACCTGATTAGCTCTTGTACCTAACGTTGTGATTGCTCTTGTCAGGTTCATAACCCCTGTAGTAGCACTGAATAGTGTCTTTGCAGATAACGCTATAGCAAGACCTTTGACAAAATTGATAAAACCATCACCGACTTCATCAAGTAGTTTTCGTTTAGTGTCATCAAGGCTGTAATAGGTCTTCTTAATCTGTAGAATCCAGCCTTCAAGGTGATTGTTAAAGATACGGATGTCATCTACACCAGCTTTAAGCATGTCGATAAGTCCACCGATAGCATCACCAGCGATAGAAGAACTCATCCCCATTTCACTAAGCAGGTTACTCAGGCTGGATAAGAAGCCGTTTAACTCATCCTGTGAACCTGAGAAGATTTTCACCATCGTATCATCCCAGTTGTTAGCCAGTTTCCCTAAAGCTGTCTGAGTGCTCTTAGCGACTTCAGCCCAGCCACCTGCTTTATCAATCATCAAGCCCATCTGTTTAGCGACTTTAGGGAGAGTATCAGCGGAAAGAATCTTCCCGTTTTTCATGGCTGCATCAAGCTCTGTAGCAGTCATACCCAATGCTTCAGCGAATAGTTTAAATGCACCTGCCATACGGTCACCTAACTGACCACGAAGTTCTTCAGCCTGAATCTTGCCCTTGCTCGCCATCTGCTCAAAAGCTTTCAAAATGCCGTTTAGCTCGTCGTTAGAAAGCCCCATTAAGCGACTCATAGCCGTTGCATTACCAAATAGCTCCTGTGTCTGTTCCTGTGACATAGAACCCTGAGCACCTGCTGCAAACTTAGCGTAGCTTGATAGCCCTTCAGAGATATTAAGACCTGTCTTGTCTGCTAAATTTCGAATAAATACCTCAGCTTCAGAGGCTTTATCACCAAGTACAAACTTAGCGGCTCTCTGTGCGGAATCTCGTTTAAGACCTGCATTCATAATGGCCTTGTAAGCGTTAAGAGCACCCATCACAGAGTAAAATGCACCAGATAATTTAATCGCATTGCTTGCAAGATTATTAAATGCGTCGCTTGTATTGTTAATGCTGGCGGTCTTTGTCTGTGACCTGAGTTTATTCAACGTTTCACGAAGAGATTGATTTAATTTTGCAAGTTCAGCGTTAAACTTTTCACTTCCAATATTACCAGCCTTACCGCTTAAGCTGTAATACTGTGCTTTAAACATTTTAGCCATCAGCGGATTAATATCACCAAGCTTAGACATATTCACGCTATGCGCTGCTGTGATTGCTCTGTTTCCGCTAATTCGTGGCTGTCTTGGTTGTTTTGGAGGATTAACAGTGTCATTAAATCTGGTGGTAAACTGGAAAGCTTTAGTATTTCTTGCTCTCTGTTCAATCTTGTCAAAGGTCTTATTAAACTTCCTTTCAAGCTGCCCTAAAGAAGCCGTTAAATTACTATCAAGCTGCTTTGTATTAATCCTGAAACCTTTGTTAAGGTTCTTTTCAATTCTTTGTGCTGACTGCAAAGCTGCCTTTTCAACTCTTTGCAAGCCCTTAATAACGTCCTCATTGAAGCTTAGCTCAACGATAAAACTATCAACTGTGAATTTGCTCATTCATATTTCACCTCTTAAGTGTTCATATACAAAAAAGGGAGAAACTACCGATATCACTCGATAATCTCTCCCGTTGATTTTTACCCAACCAATTCTTTTTTAATGTCTGACAAGATAATGTAATTCCGTTTCACCTATGATTTGAGCATCAGAAGGAATACGGTCAATACACCACTTTGGAATCTTGCGTGTTTTTGGTTTGTGTGAGGTGATAACTTGACGTTTGTTTTTAATTCTTAAGGCTGGATTGGCTTGTAACTTTAAGTTTTCACAAACAGACCGAATAGTCTCTAGACGCTCTTCAAACATTAATCACCTCTTTTAATTCATAGTTAAAGTGTCTTGCTATACTTCTGAGAAATCTTAGTAAGCTGCTCAATATCAGCCTGCATAGCAATCTTCTTCTGCGTTTCATAGTCACTGATTAGTTGCTTCATAGCTCTAAGCTGGTTAGCAAGCTCTTGCTTAAATCTGTTTAATTTTTTGCTATGACGCTCAAGTAGATTCTTTTCAGCTAACTGACAAATCTCTTCATCTGTTTTATCAGACAGTAAAATATATGAACCTGTACCGCGTGAAGCTGGTCTAACATCAATTAAACGGAATCCTTCAGGGATGTTTTGAAGAACTTTTGAGATATTCTCTCTTGCTGTACCAAAACCATCATTATCTTCAACTGAGTAATATACGAATGGATTTTGTCTAATTTCCACTTCAATATCAAAATCAGTTGGCTTTTCAGTCTCTTCAAAGTTCTTCACATTGTCGTAAGCGTCATCTAATCTAAGGCGCTGTGCTTTTAACTGTGGGTAATATTCACGCTCAAGATTAAATAGTGCTTCAGTTTTACCAATATCGGGCATCTCTTGAGGCTCAGGCGTCACAAAGATGATTTCCTTTGGTGACATCTTTAGCGATTGCTCAAGCTTAATTCTTTCATCGTGTTCTTTACGCTGAATAGTGATAGCTGGATGTTCAGTCTGTGGCGACCAGTCACCGAAGCTATCAATCTTTTTACCGTTAATGTAAATATCGTTTGTCATTGTTTTTTCCTCTTCTAAGCTAAAGTATTTCAGTTTTTAAAAAGCACACCTGACAGCCTACAAACTTAGAAGAGACTTAAAAGGCGGTTTGCCAAGTATGCTTTTTAAAAACTGAATAGCCCTAGATAATTTCTTATAAAGGGCTATTCATAAGGTGAAGAAATTAAAAAAAACATCTGAAGGATTCAATAACGAATGAACAAGAGTACTTTTCGAGATGACCTCTCAGACTAACCTGAAAGGCCATGTAGCGAAAAGCATTGCACCTTTCCAACTCAGAATATAGTTATCATCGATGTAGAGACGATTAATAGTTTAATTCAGGAAGAATTGCTCTCCCCTATATACAATCTTCTCATGCTTAAGGTTATTTGTCAACAGCTTTTTAACAGATTGGTAACATCAATTCTTATTTACTGTGTTACCCACCCAGCAACCAACAAATAGCCCTAGCAACGTCCAAGCAATTATTAAACCCATTAGTGAACCCTCACAGAATCCGTAACCAGAATATTGTCAGCGTGCAAAATTACTATAGCCGCCTTGAGATATTGTTCAGGGCTAACACTGTATTTGTTCGTTTCTTCGATAATAATACGCTTCATGTTTGAGTCTGTAATTGGTAGCATCATTCGAGGCTCGTTAAACTCCACCGACTGAATAAAGTCAGAGATGCTTTCCGCATTATCAGCCATTAACTCTAACAACTTATCAAAGTCAATGATAATACCTGCATCAGTGAAAGCCTGAATCATCATGGTGGTGTCGCTATCAACGAAAATCTGTAATTCGTAATTATTCATTTCTTAAAATCTCCTTTTTACCAGACCTCCTCAATCGCTCTGTAACGAGCTAAACAGTCTTTTTCAGGGGTAGCCTGTACAGTGGTATTACCCACCCTAAAATAAGGTAGTTTTTTGCGTTAGAATGCGATTGAGAGCGTCTGAGAAGCTGTTTTTCTAATTTCTCTTAAAGTCTCGGACTTGCATAAGATTTTTTGGTCTGGTATCGGCTCTGTTACCAT
>NZ_BBMY01000193.1 GCF_000759775.1 Escherichia albertii NBRC 107761 = DSM 17582 | reverse complement strand
CAGTTCCGCTTCTCGCCAGGAAGGCAATAGCGGCACGGAGACCGCACCGGTTTTCAGGCAGGCGAGATAGATAACGGTAAATTCACACCAGCCGGGCAGTTGAAAAGCGACGCAATCGCCGGATTCAATACCGTTCTCCAGCATCCAGCTTGCCAGACAGCTCGCGGCATGATCGAGCGAGCTATAGGTGTACGATGCACCATGATTATCGACCACAGCTATTTTGTCCGGCATTGCCCGTACGGTCTGGTGCCAGTAATCCGCCAACGAAGCATCGCCCCATAATCCTTGCTGACGATATGCTGCACGACGTTGCGCGTTAAATGTTAATGTCACTTTCATTTGTCATTCCCGAAACTGAACGTCAGGCCCGATGTCCGGGCCTGTGGGAGGCGTAATTAGCCGTAACGGAAATCAATACCGAAGGTACCTGCGGGGTATTGCCACTGTTCGAGAATGGTGTTGCCGCACAGCACCCTGCAGGTGCCGCATTCCAGACAGCCAGCGGAATCAAAATGGATATTTCCGGCTTCATCCTGTTTATAAAGTCCCGCAGGGCAGGCTTTCATTAATTTACGAAATTCATTGATATCAGGATTTGCTGCCAGGATGATGTGCGGATTCCCCTCATCAACATGGAATTTGTTAACGCCTAATTTAACGTCAACGTTTACTGTAGCGTTCTGACTCATAGCGCGGTTGCTCCCTTAATGCCATCTTTCAGCAGGTTGATCAGGCCGATTTTCTTCGCGTGTCCGAGTATCATTTTGCGTACTGGCTGATTTGGCCTACCGTCAATGGTGAACATATCGTTCATGATGTCGGCGACCATGCGTGGGTATTGGCTAAACAGGCGTGGGTTTTCCATCAGCGCCGGGATCTTGCGAAAATGCTGCATATCGCGGATGACGCAACTTTGTTCCAGTTCGCGTTTGTATTGCGCCAGACTGTTGGCAGAGAAATCAGCACGCTCTTTGGCGGCAATAGCCGTTGTGGCGGCGGCCTGTGCCGAAGCGATGGCTAAATCCATTCCACGAACCGTAAAGCCCAGGTTAAGGCAGAAACCGGCTGCGTCACCGACGATCATTACGCCATCGTTAATCAGTTGCGGCACCATCGCCAGACCACCTTCCGGCACCATATGTGCGGAGTACTCGAGCAATTTCCCGCCACTGATCAGCGGGCGAATGGTGGGATGCTGTTTAAAATCTTCCAGCATCTGCGGTACGCTTTTTTGCGCATGAGCGATATCGCCCAATCCACAAACCAGACCCAACGACACGGAGTCGCGATTGGTATAGAGAAATCCACCGCCCATCAGGCCGTCAGAAGGCGAACCAGCAAACAGCCATGCAGCACCTTCATTGTCCGTAACATTAAAACGATCGTTGATTTGCTGTGGCGTGAGACCAATGACTTCTTTAACGCCGATGGCGTAATGATGTGGATCGGAGGCGGGAACCATTCCCAGAGAACGACCAAGTATTGAGTTGACGCCATCAGCCAGAATGACCACATTTGCTTCGAGAATATCATCCCCGGCCTGTACGCCTGTGACCTTGTTGCCTTCACGAACCAGCGCGTCGACGCGAACGCCCGGAATAAACTGTGCGCCTGCCTGTTCGGCTTGTTCCACCAACCACGGGTCGAGACGATTGCGCAATACGGTATAAGACGCGTGTTGCGCAACATCGGGTTGCTCACGGTGAAAATCGAGGGTTACGGCGCGCTCTTCAGTCAAGAAGGAGATTTTCTCGCGCGTGACTTCGCGTTCAATCGGTGCTGATGCGGCAAAGCCTGGAATGATTGCTTCAAGCGAGTGGGCATAGAGTCGCCCGCCGGTCATATTTTTGCATCCGGCGCTGTCGCCGCGTTCTATTACCAGCACATCCAGCCCGGCTCGCGCCATGACCAGTGCAGCAACGGTACCCGCAACACCCGCACCGACCACAATGGCATCAAATTTATCATCCGACATGCGTTATGCTCCCTTCCCGCTGCGTAAACAGCGGGAGATGTGGTTGAAAAGAGGATTAGTGGCCCAACTGGTTAATCAGGGCAGGGACCACTTTGTAGATATCGCCAACCAGACCGTAGTCGGCATAGTTGAAGATTGGCGCGTTTTTATCTTTATTGATGGCAACAATCACTTTCGCGCCGTTGCCGCCGACCATATGCTGGATCTGCCCGGAAATCCCCAACGTCAGGTAGAGATCGGATTTCAGCAGCACGCCGGAAACACCAATGTAGCGTTCGTGCTCCATCCAGTTCTCGCCTTCAGCAATTGGACGTGAACAGCCGACTTCAGCATTCAGCGCCGCTGCCAGTTCGTGGACCATTTTCAGATCATCCTGTGCTGCCAGACCACGACCGACACCGACCACGCGTTTTGCTTTACTCAGGTCCACGCTGCTTGCCGCTTTCGCACGGCGTTCGCGGCAGAGAATTTCATGACGCGGGGCAACGTAAGGCACAGCTTCAATCGGACACTGATGGGAGGCGTCATGGGCGCATGGTTCCTGGACACCGGGTGCAAGGGTGATTATTGCCAATGGACTGTTGATTTTTTCCTGGGCAAATGCCAGTCCGCCATACATACGGTGTTCAGCACAAACGTGGTTATCAACCACGTCAACTTCTGTAGCATCGTTTACCAGGGCTGCATTCAGTTGCACGCTCAACCGCGCCGCCAGAGCTTTACCGCGTTTAGTGGCGGATATGAGTAACATTGAGGGGGCTTTATCTTTAAGCAGGGAGGCGATGCTTTCAGCGTAATTTTCAATGCGTTGCAGTGATGAATTTTGCTCCAGCACATAAATGCCGAGAGGACCATATGGCATAACCGCCTGCGCCTGGTCGGCATTTTGTACAATGGCATATACCTGTTGACCCCATTGTTGCGCACCGCCAAACAGTTCGGCATAACGTTCAGGGTTATCGCTAAAGACCCAGACGTTGGTTAATTTGCTCATTGTGTAATCTCCGTTGGCTTTAGTTCAGGGCTTTTTTCAGATGTTCCGCCAGCTCGGCAATGGCTTCCGGCGAATCGTTTTCGAAAATGATGTGTTTGCGTTCGGTTTGCGGCGGTACGCGAATGCCGGTTAATTCGGCAAGTGGCGCGCTCTGGCTCCAGCCAATATCACTGGCCTGCCACTGGTTCACCGGTTTTTTACCCGCGCCGAGAATGGCTTTCATCGATGGAATACGTGGCACGTTAATATCTGATGTGACGCAGAGCACGGCAGGAACAGAGAGTTCAATCACTTCAACTTCATCTTCAAGAGTGCGTTCAACCACCAGCGTATTCCCCTGACGCTGAATAGCACTCACCGCATTGATCACAGGGAGTTGCAACATTTCTCCCACCAGCAGGCCGACCTGCTGGGCATAGAGATCGCCGGAACCTTCACCAAAGATCAGTAAATCGAAACCGATCTTTTCTGCTGCCGCTGCCAGTGCCTTTGCGGTATCGACGGGGAGCGCGTGCTCAAGCTGGGCGTCCTGCACCATATACAGGCTGTGTGGCCCACGAGATAACACGTCTTTGCGCACTTTTGAGTTTTGTAACAATGAACCGCCGACGGTCAGCGCGACAATCTCATCGCCATTGCCTGCGAGCAGGTTGGCGGCTTCAATGGCATTGAGATCAAACTGGCTGATTTTGGCGTCGGTATTATCGAAATTAAGGGTGTAGTCGGGAGTGACCACAATGTCCTGTTCTTCAGGCACCAGCTTAAAGCAGGTTATTATTTTCATGATTTCTCCTGTGAGTCGCATACGGAACCATCTCCGATGGAAGGTAAAAATGGCCTGAAAATAGTGTGCGATAGCAGGAAGGGGTTTTCGACGGAGCAAGCTGTTTTCCTTGCCAACAATCTTGCAAAAAAAATGCGATCGTGAAAACAAAAGCGAAATATACAGAAATATTATTCTGTGCTGGACGTACTATCTTGCATTCACTGTAAATAATCTTGTTTAGCTCTCGCTAAACGCAGTTGTATAACCGCCGTACACGCCGTATTTTATCCTGCATATATTGTTTTTGCTTGCTCATGGAATAGGGAGGTTGTCATGTATCAACACAGTTTTGATAATGCCAGCGAAACACTGTTTGTGCCCGGTAAAACGCCACGACTTTCACGCTTTGCCTTTAGTGATGATCCCAAATGGGAGTCGGGGCACCACGTTCATGATAATGAAACCGAGCTAATTTACGTCAAAAAGGGAGTGGCAAGGTTTACCATTGACTCTTCATTATATGTCGCCCATGCCGATGACATTGTGGTAATAGAATGCGGCAGGCTACATGCGGTGGCTTCTGACGTTAATGACCCGGCGACGACCTGTACCTGTGCGCTGTACGGTTTTCAGTTTCAGGGCGCAGAGGAAAATCAGTTACTGCAACCCCACTCCTGTCCGGTGATTGCCGCAGGGCAGGGAAAAGAGGTCATCAAAACTCTTTTTAATGAGTTAAGCGTTATATTGCCGCAAAGTAAAAGCGGCCAGACATCTTCAACGTGGGACGCTTTTGCGTATACATTAGCGATTCTTTATTATGAGAACTTTAAAAATGCCTATCGTTCGGAACAGGGATATATTAAAAAAGATATTCTGATAAAAGATGTTCTTTTTTATCTTAATAATAATTATCGGTAATGACTCCAACTTATTGG
>NZ_BBMY01000194.1 GCF_000759775.1 Escherichia albertii NBRC 107761 = DSM 17582 | reverse complement strand
ACAATAAGAATGCCACGCAATCCGTGGCATTGTTGGGCGCTATTTTACGTGTTTTTTAGCGGCGGCGGTTTGTTCAGACGCAAATTAACGCCGCCAGATAATTTTACTGACCTTCCAGTTTTTCAGCGTATCGTCAGAAGGCATTAACCCTTCAGGACCGCTCCACTCGCCGCTGAACTGGTAGCTAATATGTTGGCTGCCTTCGGCTTTACATTCGACAGCACGATTATCGTCACCCTCAGCTTTTTGGCAATGACCAAATGCTTTGCTGTAAACGTCGCTAAACGGTGTACCGATTTTAACACCGGTGTCAGCAGGAATATTGTTATCCAACACATCAATGCGATTAATTGTCCCCTGGTCGCCGTTAATGACCATCGCTACGCTGTCGCCTTTCATCACTTCAAAAAAGCGCACGACATTTCCATTAGCGGTTTTCATACCACTGCGCAGACGATAATCGCCATCAAGAGCATCAGCAATGGCTTGCTCTTTCAATGGGGTAGACGCCGTTAACTCACCCACGCCCTTCTCGCTTACTTTAGTGGACGAACCAAACCAGTTCCACGGGTTAGCAGCAGACCAGTTAACTGACGATATCGTGGAACAGCCAGTCAGCATCAACGGCATAGCGCATAACAATAAACGCAGCGATTTCATATCACTTCCTTTGGTTATTCAATAACGTTGCTTGGAGTGCGAATTTGCAAAAAAGTGCCGTTAGAGGTTGATGACAAACTCAAAATTGCCTGATGCGCTACGCTTATCAGCGTCTATTTTTCCCTGCAATATATTGAATTTGAAAAACTTTGTAGGTCGGACACGGCGTTCACGCCGCATCCGGCATAAACAAAGCGCACCTCTGCGTTATTCTTTTTCTTCAACAAAACAAGCGCGTAAACGTCGATTGGTCAACAACCAGATTAACGCCACAAAATCCGCCACCACCAGCGCCAGACCAATACCGCTAACAGATTCACCGTTCAGCCACAACCACGGTTGCCAGCAAAGCAAAACCATCTGTGCCAACAGCAACAAAAAATAGAGCGCATGCCAGGAACGAGGAAATTTCGCGCGTCGGCCACTCAGCAAAAACGCCAGCACCGCCGGAACGCCGGGAATCAATCCCAACCAGAAATTATCATGATCGGGATAAAACAGATTCAGTAGCACAGTGCCCTGCTCACGCGACGCGCCAGCAATCACAAACAACACCCAGGTTCGCGCCTGAAGCAGCAGCACGCACCAGAAGAGGAAAGGTAAACGCAAGCGTCCGTGCACATCGTAATGGGCAGGATGAAACTCAGTACTCTTCATCTTCAATCAAACGCTTGCCCATACTCAGCACATCGGCGTGTTCATATCCCAGACGCTCGTACATCCCGAGCACCATGTCATTATCTTCCGGCACGTTGATTTGAATCTTCGGACAGCCACGGGCAATGAGCTTCTTCTCCAACCGATTCAGTAACGCATTGGCAATTCCGCGCCCGCGAAATTCTGGATGTACACCAAGATAATAAGCAGAACCGCGATGCCCATCATAACCGCCCATCACTGTGCCAACCACTTCGCCGTTGACTTCCGCCACCAGGAACAAACTGACGTCATGGTGCATCTTGCGCTCGATGTCCATCTCAGGATCGTTCCACGGACGCAACAAATCGCAACGTTCCCAAAGGGTTATCACCTCTTCGAAATCAGTCTGGCGAAATACGCGTATCTCCATGGTATAGGTTACCTTTTTGGGCTTAAAACGGTGATTATGGCGTGAACAGTCGAATTAGCCAATATCTGACGAAAAACGGCGAGAAAAATGACATAATGAGTAATTGTCATCTATTGAAATGAAAAGTAAACAATTCTCAACAGCAAATGGTCGTAACGGATTACGCGATACGATATAACATCTGGAACTTTATTATTACAACTCAGGCCGTATGAGCACTTTTAAACCACTAAAAACACTCACTTCGCGCCGCCAGGTGCTGAAAGCCGGATTGGCTGCCCTGACGTTGTCAGGAATGTCGCAAGCCATCGCCAAAGAAGAACCGTTAAAAACCAGTAATGGGCACAGTAAGCCGAAAGCCAAAAAAACCGGAGGCAAGCGGATAGTCGTTCTCGATCCGGGTCACGGAGGAATTGATACCGGGGCGATTGGCCGCAACGGTTCAAAAGAAAAACACGTAGTGTTGGCAATAGCTAAAAATGTTCGTTCCATATTGCGCAATCATGGAATTGATGCGCGTTTAACGCGTTCTGGCGATACGTTTATCCCACTGTACGATCGCGTTGAAATCGCCCATAAGCACGGCGCAGATCTGTTTATGTCAATCCACGCCGACGGGTTTACTAACCCGAAAGCGGCGGGTGCTTCAGTCTTTGCTCTCTCTAACCGCGGCGCAAGTAGTGCGATGGCAAAATATTTGTCGGAACGCGAAAACCGCGCGGATGAAGTCGCCGGCAAAAAAGCGACTGACAGGGACCATCTATTGCAGCAAGTGCTGTTTGATCTGGTGCAAACCGATACTATTAAAAACAGCCTGACGCTTGGCTCGCATATTCTGAAAAAAATTAAACCGGTGCATAAGTTACATAGCCGCAACACTGAGCAGGCGGCGTTTGTGGTGTTGAAATCACCATCGGTTCCTTCGGTACTGGTAGAAACGTCGTTTATCACCAACCCGGAAGAAGAACGGTTGCTGGGTACGGCGGCGTTTCGCCAGAAAATCGCCAATGCTATTGCCGAAGGCGTAATCAGTTATTTCCATTGGTTTGACAATCAGAAAGCACATTCGAAAAAACGATAAGTTATGAAACCCGACACACACCAGGTTAAACAGTTTCTACTCAATCTTCAGGATTCGATTTGCCAGCAACTCGCCGCCGTCGATGGCGCAGAGTTTGTTGAAGATAGCTGGCAACGCGAAGCTGGCGGCGGTGGGCGCAGTCGGGTGTTGCGTAACGGCGGTGTTTTCGAACAGGCAGGCGTCAACTTTTCGCATGTTCACGGCGACGCGATGCCTGCTTCCGCCACGGCACATCGCCCGGAGCTTGCCGGACGAAGTTTTGAAGCGATGGGCGTTTCGCTGGTGGTGCATCCACACAATCCATATGTTCCCACCAGCCACGCGAATGTGCGCTTTTTTATTGCCGAAAAACCGGGAGCCGATCCCGTCTGGTGGTTTGGCGGCGGTTTCGATTTAACGCCTTACTACGGCTTTGAAGAAGATGCCATTCACTGGCATCGCACTGCCCGTGATCTGTGTCAGCCGTTCGGCGAAAATGTTTATCCACGTTACAAAAAGTGGTGCGACGATTACTTCTACCTCAAACATCGCAACGAACAGCGCGGCATTGGCGGTCTGTTCTTTGATGACCTGAACACGCCAGACTTCGACCACTGCTTCGCCTTTATGCAGGCGGTAGGTAAAGGCTACACCGACGCTTATTTACCGATTGTTGAACGCCGTAAAGCAATGACATACAGCGAGCGCGAGCGCAATTTCCAGCTTTACCGTCGCGGTCGCTATGTCGAGTTCAACCTGGTATGGGATCGCGGCACATTATTTGGCTTACAAACAGGCGGTCGCACCGAATCTATCCTGATGTCAATGCCACCACTGGTACGCTGGGAGTACGATTATCAGCCGGAAGAAGGCAGTCCAGAAGCAGCGTTGAGCGAGTTTATTAAGATCAGAGATTGGGTGTAATGTATTAGACTCCTGACAGTTGACTATTTATTACGAGCGCTCAGGAGACACGAATTTATTATAAAGGATTTACTTAATGCATGGAGCGCCCCAATGACCGACCGTATTCCCTGTAAAAACCCCACTTGCACATCGACCATTCTGCCACAAACCGCCGTGCGCACCGGTGGATATTGTATGCCCTGCGTTCAGGCACAAAAAAAGCGTGAACACGATGAATATATTAGAAATAACAAAAAAATCGTAAATGCGTTTGCAGGGTTAAACGATCCGGTTGCCATGCTGAAATTAGTCCACCAACCACGAAAATTCGATGTGTTAATCGACTGGACTCCCTGCCCTGTTCCCACCGATTTGTTGTATCAACAATTGTCTCCCGATCAAGCGCAGCAGATGGCTGATTACGCCACAGAACGGTTTGTATCTGGAGAATATCAGCACGCTCAGGAGATTTGTCTCTGTCTTGCAGCATTTACTCAGGCAAATCTGGATGCGTATTTAAGAGAATGGATCTCTTATAATGATTTGGATAGTTATTCTTGCTTACCTTTTCATCGCGCCCCTACGGATGTTCGCGATGCGCTTTTAAAGCAGGTTGAGATTGATGCAGACAACAGAAATTTTATTCTGCAATGTCTGGCATGGATTGGTGATGATATCGTTATCGAGCATTTTTCCCAGTGGCGCAAGAATCCACCGCCGTGGCGCAGTTCACTTTACATTGCACCAGAAGAATATGCGCATGTTGCAGGTTGGGAATTAACCGCTGAAGGGCAAAGGCGTAATCTCTATTTATCTCAATGTTTTCACCTGGAGAAGAAAAGCACCGGGTCTTCCGAAGTTTTCCTTGTTGCAGGTGAACGCGGCGACACCTGTCCAAATTGCGCATTACCTCTAACGAATCTTTTCGATATTGAGCCAAAAGCCATTGGCCTTAATGGTAACGCCAGGTTGG
>NZ_BBMY01000195.1 GCF_000759775.1 Escherichia albertii NBRC 107761 = DSM 17582 | reverse complement strand
ATCTGCCAGAAAGCTAACACGGATACCACAGGTTTATCCCAACGACTGGAAAAACTGATTTATCCCAGTCCTTATCATCTGAAAACAGTTATTGTCGGATGCCCGAATGATTGTGCCAAGGCATCAATGTCAGACTTTGGCATTATTGGCGTAGCAAAAATTCGTTTTACTGCGGAACGCTGCATTGGATGTGGCGCCTGCGTGAAAGCCTGTGCTCATCACGCAGTAGGTTGTCTGTCATTAAAGAACGGCAAAGCTACAAAAGAAGAATCTGCCTGTATCGGTTGTGGTGAATGCGTTCTGGCCTGCCCGACTCTGGCCTGGCAACGTAAACCAGAAAAATTCTGGCAGATTCGTCTGGGCGGGAGAACCAGTAAAAAAACCCCACGAATTGGTAAGCTGTTTCTTAACTGGGTTACTGAAGATGTCATTAGGCAGGTAATTATTAACCTGTTTGAATTTGAAAAAGAGATGTTAAATGGCAAGCCCATTTATCTCCATATGGGACATCTTATTGATAAAGGTGGCTATCTTCGTTTCAAAGAACGCGTACTGCGTGGCGTACAGCTCAATCCAGAAGCGATGGTTGCGGAGCGTATTTACTGGGCAGAAGATGAATCCTTAGCTCGTCTTCATCTAAAACCAGCCGGGAATTAAAATTCAGGGGCCACAAATCTGTGTGAGATGTGGCCGGACAAAAATGAATAAGACAAAGAGTCCATCGAAATGCTTCATCAGCATGCGCCCCTCGCAGCCGAACATCTCACCTGGCGCACGAACAAAATCAACGCCATTATAAGTCGCAATAGCCCAAATACGACACAAGAAGAGAACGTAACTTACTTAACTTCGAGGTAACGTATTGATTTTAAAGTGATACAAGGAGCAAAACCTACAGTCTTCGCATTACGAATTATAAGAATTAAATTCTAATTCAAACAATCACTATATCAACACAATTAAATTATTAATTAACGATAATATCATCAAAAAAATATATTTTATGGTGATAGCTACCAAGATACGATTAAATGTTGATATATCCTCCCAAACATACACATTCCCTAAACAGAAATCTCCCCCGTTGGGTTCACTCTCTAAGATATAAAACAACATTAATGCGTAAATACGATTAAGTGGAACCATTGTTACGTGCGTAAATCAAATGATCTTAGTAAGTACCTTTTGATTGTAGTAACATCTTATCCGTCGAGTTTGGTTGCACCAATCCTGTAGGCATCCATAACTGCCTTATAACAGTGAAATTTAATTATCATTAATAAACCTTATGAAAAACAATATTTCTGATAGCGCAAAAGTATATAATCCCGTAACATTGAAAATATACGACTGGTGGGTGTTAAGCGTTTCTAACCGTTTCGCATGGCGATGTGAAACCAGCAAACACCTACTTCCGCACTACATGCAACATGTAAGACAAAAACATCTTGATATTGGTGTTGGTACAGGGTTTTATCTTCCTGTGATTCCGAAGGAGTACAGTATTTCTCTCCTGGACTTAAATGAAGCCAGTCTTAATGCAGCCTCCAGACGAGCAGGTAGTCAGCGAATCACGAAAAAAATTCAACATGATGTTTTTCAATCTTTTCCAGATGTGCTGCATAAACAGTATGATTCCATATCCATGTTTTATCTGCTGCATTGCCTACCAGGCGTAATGGAACAGAAAAGCCCAGTGATTAAAAATGCCGCCGAGGCGCTAACTGATGGTGGTATTTTATTTGGCGCTACGATTCTAGGAAAAGGAGTTCAACATAATATGTTCGGTCGTAAATTAATGCAGCTATATAACAAAAAAGGGATCTTTTCTAACACACTTGACTCTGAAGAAAGTTTAGCTAAAATCCTCTCGGATCATTTCAATACAATTAACATAAAAACAGAAGGGATGGTTGCCCTGTTCTCTGCCCGAAATAAAAAATAAATTCTCAAGCCTCTTACCAGATAAGAACATAACCGTTATGAGTGAGGGGAAGCTTTCCCTTCATTCATAACTTATAAGAAGCAAACTGTAGCAAAAAACAAAACAACCAAATAATATTATTTTTTAACACATGATAATAAATTAACAAGTCGTTTTTATTATCACTACACAGTTACCAAATCAAAAATTTATTCATATAGGTGGCGGGAGGGGATATCACATCAATTATAATGCCTTTAATCAATAAAAAACATTATAATACAAAACAAGTGCATTTCCTGATAAAAAAGAAAAAACCCACCACCGCCCCCAGCCAAATCATATCTATTCAGAAACATTGATTTTAATAAATGAATATCGCAACATACCAATTTATGTTCCCGACGAAGTGGAACTCATACCGGCAGGTAAACTAAAATAGCTTATTAAATACTTATAAGGTTATCGGCATGATTAAGGGCATTATTTCTTTTTTTTCTGGTATTCCTCGCGGCATAACAACCACCGCCCAAAGCATTCATCTTTCGGTACCACGACATAAAGCCACCGTCAATCCGGTAAAAACGAGCTCACCTTTTTCACTAGGCAACAATTCTGTCAGTGCAACAACTCTTTTTACCGCAAAAAATCCTTATCCGGCATCAGGAGCTCCTCGTCCAGCATCATCCCACCGGACTGTTACGGAACAAAGCTCTTTCCCCTCCGGTCTTCCAGATGTAGCTCAGCGGCTGCTACAACATCTTGCCGAACATGGTATTAAACCAGACCGGACTATGACTGAATATATTCCCCCTGCTCCCAACAGACCGGCACCTCCACCGCCGGTATTAAATGGTGCATATCAACCAAATATGGGGCCGCACCTGAGACAACATCCAGCAGAGCATGGCGCTAAACCAGGCCGGACTATGGCTGAATATATTCCTCCTGCTCCCAACAGACCAGCACCTCCACCGCCGGTATTAAATGGTGCACTTCATCCAGATATGAAGCTGTAATATACCAGGTAGATAATAGAATCAATATGTGTATATTATAAGCATTTAACAGTACACCTGTAATCACGGAAGAACATACTCCCACGCTGAACATGTTCTTCCTGATATGTTTAACCTGGCTTATCAAAGAAAATAATGAAAATAGCCTCTCCCTCCTCCCTCCCGCATATACACAATAAATCCCTCACTGTGACTAATTGTATTGGTGTAGATTCTACAGCAGAAACATTTAAAAACTCACACAACACATTAACCCCACCAAAAAAAATCATTTTATAGTGACGTAATGGACACAATAAAAACAAAAAAACATTCTTATTATATTAGAGTTCTTGAATTATTATCCAACAAACAGTAGCATCATTATTTACATCAGGAATATCTTTCATCAACGCAGGATCGCCAAGATAACGTTCCCACACATTGCTGCACTCCAGACTTGAAACCCACTTGCCATCTTTATAAATCCCAATGCTCCCGCTAACCTTACCTTCCTTATCCAGATATCCCACGTTATAGGCATAGTTACCGTTAGGGATGTTGAGTTCATACAGGGTAAAACCCTCAGAGCGATTACTCTCCCAATTCTTTGTCAGTTGACTGGTTGACTTTTTGACAGTGATTTCCGGGATAACACTACCTTCTCCACTCGATTCTTGCTTGCCGTACAAGTTCATCAACTGTAAGAAAAGGATAGTGAGTTGATTCATACCATTGCATGGCACTGGTGAGATCGAGTGCCGGATTATATTCCAATCTCCCCGTCAGCCATTTTTTTCTTCGCTTCATTGGGGGCATCTCCCTAAACCGAACACAGAATGTTCCCAACGGGTACTTGATTTAGGTTGATAACGGAAGATAAGAAACGGGCTATGAAGCGCAGTATACGCGGGTTTAATCGACTTAAGTAGACCAGGGAAGAGTTTGAAATGGTGCCGATAATAGGAGTCGAACCTACGACCTTCGCATTACGAATCTGTAGCACCAATCATAACTATCTGTTTTAGCAAGCATTAACCGCATTCACTAAGCTATAGTTGATGGCACAAACAGAAAGTTGATGCATGATGTTGCCATGTGTATGTCACAAATACGGCACAACAATCTTCAAACATGTAGACACACATCCACAGGAGAGTACAAAGCCTTGCAATCCAGTGCAAAGCTTTGTGTGCCTCAGTTTGTTCAACCTTTACCATCCGTAACCATGGTGCTTTTAGTGAGAGAAGTCATTTTTTCTCTTTTCTCTTGTTGACAACATAGTTTTACTGGCTGTTAAGATTCATTGGATTTACAAATCCCCAAAATGGATTGTGATCTTCGTTATGAACAATAAATAAGCAGACAATAGATACCATACATTATTAGTGTTCCGGTTTCTGAAAATGTAATTTATCTATGTTTCCGACATCACAACTAAAATCATCAGGGATACTCTATTCTAATCCCGCTGAAACATCAGCAAGCATTAAAAGAG
>NZ_BBMY01000196.1 GCF_000759775.1 Escherichia albertii NBRC 107761 = DSM 17582 | reverse complement strand
CACCCATTCTAAATTGGTTTGCAATTAGGTGGAGTAACAAGAAAATAGATAGTGTTTATACACTCGAAGTTTTTATTCATTCTAATTATCTAAATAATAAACCTGACAGGACTGAAATTAATACATTGATTAATGAGTCGGAATTGGATATTGATTTTAAAAAACGTATTTTTGAAGATCTTGGCTCTTAAATTCTTACTCAGATAAAAATTATCAGAAGTACACTTTTGTACTAAATGATTCGCAGTTTATATATAATCAAATACCCTATTATATGAATAAGTAAAACGAAATGGGACTTAAAAATTGATGGAGCATATTTCTATTATCCCCGATTACAGACAAGCCTGGAAAGTGGAACATAAATTGTCAGATATTATGCTTCTGACTATTTGCGCCGTCATTTCTGGTGCAGAAGGTTGGGAAGATATAGAGGATTTCGGTGAGACGCATCTCGATTTTTTGAAGCACTATGGTGATTTTGAAAATGGTATTCCTGTTCACGATACCATTGCCAGAGTTGTATCCTGTATCAGTCCTGCAAAATTTCACGAGTGCTTTATTAACTGGATGCGTGACTGCCACTCATCAAATGATAAAGACGTCATTGCAATTGATGGAAAAACGCTCCGGCACTCTTATGACAAGAGTCGTCGCAGGGGAGTGATTCATGTCATTAGTGCGTTCTCAACAATGCACAGTCTGGTCATCGGACAGATCAGGACGGATGAGAAATCCAGTGAGATTACTGCTATCCCTGAACTTCTTAACATGGTGGATATTAAAGGGAAAATCATCACAACTGATGCGATGGGTTGCCAGAAAGATATTGCAGAGAAGATACAAAAACAGGGAGGTGATTATTTATTCGCTGTAAAAGGAAATCAGGGTCGACTTAATAAAGCCTTTGAGGAAAAATTCCCGCTGAAAGAATTAAATAATCCAGATCATGACAGTTACGCAATGAGTGAAAAAAGTCACGGCAGAGAAGAAACCCGTCTCCATATTGTTTGCGATGTTCCTGATGAATTTATCGATTTTACATTTGAATGGAAAGGACTGAAGAAATTATGCCTGGCAGTGTCATTTCGGTCAATAATAGCTGAACAAAAGAAGGAGTCAGAAATGACGGTCAGATATTATATCAGTTCTGCTGATTTAATCGCTGAGAAGTCTGCGACAGCGATTCGGAATCATTGGCATGTGGAGAATAAGCTGCACTGGCGTCTGGACGTGCTAATGAATGAAGACGACTGCAAAATAAGAAGAGGAAACACAGCAGAGTTATTTTCAGGGATACGACACATTGCTATTAATATTTTAACGAAAGATAAGGTATTCAGGGCAGGGTTAAGACGTAAGATGCGAAAAGCAGCCATGGACAGAAACTACCTCGCATCAGTCCTTGCGGGGAGCGGGCTTTCGTAATCTTGCCCTGTATTATAAGTCAGATGCAGGGGAAATAATCAGATTTAAAGAAAGTATCGCTGTACTTGAAAATAATGATATGGGCTATAAGTGGTGAATCTGGAGTAACTTAGATGCATTGTCTAAAAGTATTCATTCGTTGGTTGAAGGGGGATTATCCTCTTAGTTTTACTTACTGGATAACGGCAATTTTGCCATCGATGATGATGGGATTATTTTTTTATACCCTCAATTATCAAATGTTACACGCCACCATTGATATAGATATCGCTGGATATTTATCTTTATTGGTAATGCTTTTATATATCATTTATACCCCGCTTTCTCTTTGTGCAGTGTTTTGTAGTGCTATAAAATATAACGGCTTGATATTATGGAAAATTCTTGCCTTAATTATTGTGGCTCGGGGTGTTTTTTATTATTTTCAGATAATAGTAGGCATTGTGTTCTAAAAAAACAGACTTAATTTATATCCGGTGCTAAATTAAGTCTGCATTCAATCCAGGAGATCTTATTTATCCTAAAAAATTATCTCTGCGTCTCTTCCCAGTCCGCCAGCGTATACAACGTTGCACCTGCAACTGACATCTCCATAAACGCGTTCGCACTGTCCTGTGGCTGGATATTCACGCCGCGACAACCATCGGTGATGACATTTACGCTATAACCTAGTTGCAACGCGTCCAGTACAGTGAACTTTACGCAGTAATCAGTAGCCAGACCCATAACGATCAATTCATTGATTTCATGGTTATGTAACCAGTCATCGAGTGCGGTTTTCTGCCGACGACCATTGTCAAAAAAGGCGCTGTAACTGTCGACTAAAGGGTTTTCACCTTTATGGAACACTGCTGCGATCGCTGTTTGCTTCAGTAACGGATGCAATTGCGCTCCTTCACTGTTTTGCACACAGTGATCTGGCCAGAAAGTTTGCGGCAAGCCGTCAAGTTGGCCCTGAGTATAACTCTCTACACCGTGCTGGCTGGCAAAGCTGCCGTGATTAGCCGGGTGCCAGTCCAGACTGGCGATAACCGGTTCTCCGCGTGACTGACACCAGTCCATCAGGCGATTGGCGACATCTACAGTGCTGTCGCCTTCTGGAACAGCAAGCGCGCCACCAGCACAGAAATCATTTTGTATATCGACCAGTAACAGGGCGCGATGGGTCATTACAGTCTCCTTAATCATCTGGCGTCAGTTCGCCGCGCAGGTTTTGGCTCATGGCCTTGCGAATAGTTTCGGTATCCAGTTTCTGGCTAAGCAGATAGTGTAGTTTGGTTAGCGTGGCTTCTACGGTCATATCCGCGCCGCCAATAACTCCAGCATGGGCAAGTGCGTTGCCGGTGGCGTACCCTCCCATATTGACTTTACCGGACATACATTGTGTCAGGTTAACCACCACAATCCCACGATCGCTGGCTTCTTGTAATTCTTGCAGGAAAGCTTTGTTTTGCGGCGCATTGCCCACGCCGTAAGAGCGCAGTATCAACGCTTTCACTGGTTGACGGAGGAAATTACGCACGACGTCAGCAGAAATCCCTGGATAAATTGTTACCACGCCGATTGGTTGTGGGGTAATCGGATGAACGATCAATGGCCCCTCGCTGTGCGGGGCAGGTGGTGTATTCAAACGACGAATATGGATACCCGCTTCCAGTAACGGAGGGAGATTTGGTGAGGCGAAAGCATCAAAACCATCAGCATGAGCTTTGGTGGTGCGGTTGCCGCGATACAGACGATTATTGAAAAAAAGCGTTACTTCATTAATCGGATAGTTAGCGGCAACATATAACGCATTCAGCAAATTAATTTGTCCATCGGAGCGCAATTCTGCCAGCGGGATCTGTGACCCGGTCACTATGACGGGCTTACCAAGATTTTCCAGCATGAACGAGAGCGCAGACGCGGTGTACGCCATAGTATCGGTGCCGTGCAAAATGACAAAACCATCGTAGTTGTCATAATGCGCTTTAATATCTTCAGCGATATGTTGCCAGTCTTCTGGCGTCATATCAGAAGAGTCCATCAGCGGCGTATATTCATGAATGGTGAAATCAGGCATCTCCGGGCGATGGAATTCTGGCATCAGCGCCAACTGGCGTTGCAGATGGCCCGACACCGGAATATATCCCTGCTCGGAACGTTGCATTCCGATGGTTCCGCCCGTGTAGGCAACATAAATTGATTTCTTTTGCATGATATTGATATGAATGATATCGAAAGAGCGAAAGTATATACGCGAGGGACGGTAAGCGCACCTGGATACTATGCAGAGAGAAGGAAAGCGCGACGGAACGCCTGGAATGACGTTCCGTTGAAGCGGTTCTGATTAATCCACCAGCTCATAGGTTACAGTTGTCACTACCCGGACCGTTTTATTCATTGCGGCGGGATCGTCCTCGTCACTGCCGCTGGCGAGGATCTGAAAGACACCTTGTGATGCGTCGCTAATTGAACCAACCTGACTACCTGAATCTGTCGCAAATTGTAGCGCAGCATTTCGCGCGTCTTTTGTTGCGGCGGCAATCATCTGCGCCGATACCATTAAAACGATAGGCAATTTTACTATCAGCAATAGC
>NZ_BBMY01000197.1 GCF_000759775.1 Escherichia albertii NBRC 107761 = DSM 17582 | reverse complement strand
ACCCATACAAAGACTTGCCTCACTCCCCCCTGACCGTTAAGCTTTGTGTTCTAACATAAAAACATCATTGATTATTTCTAAGGTAAGGGAAACCATCATGGAGATCTCCTGGGGCCGCGCGTTATGGCGCAATTTTTTGGGTCAGTCACCTGACTGGTACAAACTTGCCCTCATCGTTTTTTTAATTATTAACCCGTTAATTTTCTTCATCAGCCCTTTTGTTGCAGGATGGCTGCTGGTAGCAGAATTTATTTTTACGCTGGCGATGGCCCTGAAATGCTACCCACTGCTACCCGGCGGTTTGTTGGCTATCGAAGCCGTATTCATCGGCATGACCAGCGCGGGGCATGTCCGCGAAGAGGTGGCGGCGAATCTTGAAGTCTTGCTACTGCTGATGTTTATGGTGGCAGGCATCTATTTTATGAAGCAGCTATTGCTGTTTATTTTTACTCGCTTGCTGCTTAGCATCCGCTCCAAGATGCTGTTATCGCTCTCTTTTTGTATGGCTGCGGCGTTTCTCTCTGCATTCCTTGATGCCCTGACCGTAGTAGCAGTGGTAATCAGCGTCGCGGTCGGGTTTTATGGTATTTATCACCGTGTGGTCTCTTCCCGCCCTGAAGATACCGACTTGCAAGACGATAGCCATATCGACAAACATTACAAAGTTGTTCTGGAACAGTTCCGTGGTTTTCTGCGTAGTCTGATGATGCACGCAGGCGTCGGTACCGCATTAGGCGGTGTGATGACCATGGTGGGCGAACCGCAAAACCTGATTATCGCCAAAGCTGCTGGCTGGCATTTTGGCGATTTCTTCCTGCGCATGTCTCCAGTGACCGTTCCGGTTCTGATTTGCGGTCTGTTAACGTGCCTGTTGGTAGAGAAACTGCGTTGGTTTGGCTATGGCGAAACGCTGCCGGAGAAAGTTCGCGAGGTACTGCAGCAATTTGACGATCAAAGCCGCCAACAGCGTACACGTCAGGATAAAATTCGTCTGATTGTTCAGGCGATTATCGGCGTCTGGCTGGTGATTGCGCTGGCATTGCACCTGGCGGAAGTTGGCCTGATTGGTTTGTCGGTAATTATTCTGGCGACATCATTGACCGGTGTAACCGATGAACATGCTATCGGCAAAGCCTTCACTGAATCTCTGCCCTTCACCGCACTGTTGACGGTTTTTTTCTCGGTCGTCGCAGTCATTATCGACCAGCAATTGTTCTCGCCGATTATCCAGTTTGTCTTGCAGGCATCGGAACATGCGCAACTGTCGTTGTTCTATATTTTCAACGGTCTGCTGTCATCCATTTCGGATAACGTCTTCGTAGGGACGATTTATATCAACGAAGCAAAAGCAGCTATGGAGAGCGGTGCCATTACGCTGAAACAATATGAACTGCTGGCAGTTGCTATTAACACCGGGACCAATCTGCCCTCAGTCGCCACGCCAAACGGACAGGCGGCATTCCTGTTCCTGCTGACTTCAGCACTTGCGCCATTGATTCGCCTCTCTTATGGTCGCATGGTGTGGATGGCCCTGCCTTATACCCTCGTACTGACCCTCGTCGGGCTGTTTTGCGTTGAGTTTACGCTTGCACCTGTAACCGAATGGTTTATGCAATTGGGTTGGATAGCAACGCTTTGATAACAACTTACCGGGCATATTTATGCCTGGTTGTTTTTTTCGTCCGATAATTGTTCAATTACGCTCTATTTTTAATTCCCCCTGGTGGCGCAACGAATGAATTGGTTTAAACTGCGCACTCTATGCATATTGCAGGGAAATTATTATGTTGCGATTTTTGAACCAATGTTCACAGGGCCGGGGTGCGTGGCTGTTGATGGCGTTTACTGCTCTGACGCTGGAACTGACGGCACTGTGGTTCCAGCATGTGATGTTACTAAAACCTTGCGTGCTCTGTATTTATGAACGCTGCGCGTTATTCGGCGTTCTGGGTGCCGCGTTGATTGGCGCTATCGCCCCTAAAACTCCACTACGTTATGTTGCGATGATTATCTGGCTGTATAGCGCATTTCGCGGCGTGCAGTTAACTTACGAGCACACCATGCTCCAGCTCTATCCTTCACCGTTTATGACCTGTGACTTTATGGTTCGTTTCCCGGACTGGCTGCCACTGGATAAATGGGTACCGCAAGTGTTTGTCGCCTCTGGCGATTGCGCCGAACGTCAATGGGAGTTTTTAGGGCTGGAAATGCCACAGTGGCTGCTCGGTATTTTTGTTGCCTACCTGATTGTCGCTATACTGGTAATCATCTCCCAGTTGTTTAAAGCGAAAAAACGCGACCTGTTTGGTCGGTAATTTATCTGGCGCTCCTCCTGGAGCGCCAGTGTTGTTTTTTCCGCCAATAACGATTCGCCCTTGACCCGCAGTAAATCATAACTTCACGTTGTATAGCGCAGTGCAATCACCGTCGCAAATTCAAGAATGTCTGTTTGAAACGCCGCTCAGCACACGATATCTCTGGCTTCGGTATAAAAAAATGGCGCAGAATTTGCGCCATTTAGTTAAGTGAGAGACTTGTTATCTTGCTGTCCCCAGAGGTATTTCTGGATCAGGCTCATGAGTAATTCTGTTTCTCAGATCCCTACGAATAATTTCAATGGACCAGAACCATACTAAATGTCCAAAAATTTCAGATACATTCTCATACCACGGAAGATCAAACAGCGGTGGAGTAAGTCCCATGAGAGGGAAAGAAATCATATGAACAAAAAGTTGAGCTAAAGCGCCCGCCAACAAGCCCTGCCAAAGTTTAATTTTGGGAAAGACTTCGGCTACCACACAATAACCAACAGCAAAAACTATCGAAAAGATTATGTGCGTTACACCAACCCAGTTAAAAATATGTCCGGCGAAGGTATAAACAGCCGAATTTGGGTCTGCCAGCCCTAACCAATCCCGAAGAAAAATATATGGTGGATTGAGAAAATTACGCGAGCAATCAATTTGCCCGGCTGCCCTGATTAATGATTCAGGACCACATGCTGCGGTAAACATATCTACAGGACTGCGAGGTGGCAACGGAACTTCAGCCCCCCACTTAACAAATGCTGAGACAATACCGGCAATCAGCCCGATAAATGCTGCAAGGCCGTAACGTCTACGGTTCGGTGGTGTTTGCTCAAATATATTCATACATACCCTGCTTATTTCATTTCGTTAATCCTCCCTTAGTAGTATTCATAAAAAAACAACTATGTAAAGAAATGTATTGTTTTGTATTGACACCTGGCGATTCTGTAGCCTCCTGACAGCTACTCCATAATTTCTCCATATTTTTGTAGTATACGTTTTAGAGGAAACACAATGTTTCTATTAAAAATAATTAATCATTCTTCTGCCCACTCCACCAGCGGGCTTTTTTATTCAGACAAAACAGAGTATTCAAATTCCGAAACCAAAGAGGTATTTGCTGCAACACATAATTCTTCTCCCAACAATGAGAAGTGAAATTTTCTTCTCCATATTGAATATTCATTAAGTTATTTGTCATTTCCTTCGGAATAACAAGGCGATATTCTCCTGCAAGTGTAATAAATAGCAACGCCCCGGAAGCCGCATCATATACCGATTCCTCCGATAGCCTTCAACAAGATGTCATGATTCATTATTAGCTTTGAGAACTACCGCAACTCCAGCCGGATTACCGGAAAAGTTCCTGGAAAAGCGCAGCGAGATATTGTTATATTATAACAACTCATCTTTATCCCCCTGACAGAGGAGATCACATATGAAAATCAAGGGTATAACTAAAGCCGTTTTTCTTTTTGCACTGCTGACCTCAACGGGCTTTGCTGCTGGTAAGGATATAAATGTCGAGTTCAATAAAGGCCACAGCAGCGCTCAGTACTCGGGTGAGATAAAAGGATATGATTACGACACATATCATTTTTATGCCCATAAAGACCAAAAGGTACA
>NZ_BBMY01000198.1 GCF_000759775.1 Escherichia albertii NBRC 107761 = DSM 17582 | reverse complement strand
GATGATCAATTTGAACTGATAGACGACGTAATTTTCGCCAATATCTTTTTCGCGCTGGAAGAAACTGGACTGGCGTATCCGTGCATCGCTGGTAAAGATGATATGCCGCAACTCGATGCGTGGCTGAGGGTGTTTTCCGGCGTCTATCGCGTTAAGGAAAATAAATATTTCGACGCCAGCCGCACCCGGGACTGGCATGTCGGAGCGAATGTCGACAAAGAGAAAGTTAAGCGCGTCGCCAGAGTTTTATTCGGCGATAACCTCTATCAGGAAGGTCTGACGAGTATCTTAAAGCAGTTTGCTGATCTGAAACATACGGCGGGATTAATTAGTATCGGCAAATTGTTTCTTAAGGTCGCTAAACCTGGCGATCATTACTGGCAATGCAGCAACTGCGGACGAATTCACTTACATTTAGGGTTTAAGCATTGTACCCGTTGCGTAAATCCGCTCAATATTGAACCCAGCGGCGTCGTTGAAAAGCTATGGGAAGACAATTTTCTTGGCAAACGCATCGTGCGCGGGGAACGAGATGGTGTTAAACGTTTCCGGTTGAACGTCGAAGAATTGACCGGGCAAACGGATGATTTTTCCGAGCGGTTGCGTAAATTCAAGGGGATTTTCGTCGATAAGATGAGCGAACTTGAAAAACTGGATGCGGAAATCGATATGCTTGCCGTTACCACAACGATGGAAGTCGGTATTGATATCGGTTCGCTTCAGTCAGTTTATCAGGCCAACATGCCGCCCCAGCGATTTAATTACCAGCAGCGCGTCGGTCGCGCCGGACGACGCGGCCAGGCATTTTCTTTCGTTATCACGTTTTGTCGCGGGCGTACTCATGATGCTTACTATTTCGCACACCCTCACGCGATCACCGGCGATCCGCCGCCGCCGCCCTTCCTGGCGGTCGATCATGATGATATACCCAAAAGACTTCTGCGGAAAATTTGGCTCAGAAGCGCATTTAATCTTCTGCGTGAAGAATGCCGTAAGAACAAAATAACATTCCCTGGCGATAAACTCGTACCGCCTGATATTCATGGCGAATATGTTTCAACGCATGATTACTATCATGATGATAAAGCTGACTGGGCCAAACTATTGTACAGCGCGCTGGAGGCGACTCAGAATATACGTGAGCGTTTTATCGAAGCCGCAACGTTCGCCCCCGGTCAACGCCAACGCCTTTATTCCGCAATCAACGCTGAAAAAATAATCGAAGAAATCGCGGGATTGGGAACTTCCGCTCCTGACGATAATACAGGGCTTGCTTGTTTTCTGGCTGAGCGAGGGCTATTGCCGATGTATGGAATGCCGACTCGGGTACGCAACCTTTATCTGGGATTACGCAAAACAAAAGGTGCGAATGACCAAACCGAATACGAATGGTCAACGATGGATCGCGATCTTGACCTTGCGGTTTTTGAGTATGCTCCTGGTTCGGTATTGATCAAGGATAAGAAAAAGCATGAGGTGATCGGCTTCACCGGCAATTATCGGGAACCCCAGGTCCAGGACAACCGTGTATCAGATCTCTCGACGGTATGTTCATGGCTGGAATCGAGTCACTATGTCGCGATTTGTCCGGCATGCGGTTCGGCAAAGCTGGAGCAAAGTCAACCTGATAGTGACATTAACTGCAAGGATTGCGATACGCCGATCAGCCCGGACGAATTCGAACTCTATATCACGCCTGCCGCTTTCCGCACAGATTTTGAGCCAAAGGACGAGATGGACAGCTTTACCCGTATGTCGTTAAAAACTACGGCGACCGTATTGCATACAGGAGCCTCAGAAAGTTGCGGTTCTTTTATCGTACGGCGCGGCGGCGTTACTATTTTGCGTCTTAACGATGGGCCCATTAATGGGGAGAAAGAAGGAGAGCGCTTTACCGTTGATTTGGCGAGCGATCAAAAGGTGCCGATTCCTTTAGCTACCTACCGATCGCCGATTAAAGGAAGTCAGGCGATTGATTCAAACTGGGCTGGACTGCGCAATAATTTTAGATGGCGGTGCACCGGAGAGAAGAAAAGCTTTGGGCTTGTATCAAGCAAAGAGACGGAGTCGCTTCACCTGGAGTTAATGCAATTCGATGAACGCCTTAATCTGAATATGGTCGCCAGATACGGCGAATATATGAATTTGCCTACGCGAGCGGCGGCTATCAGCGCGACTCAAATATTAACGCATAAAGCCGCGCTCCATCTGGATGTATCGCCAGACGAGTTCGAAACGCTTGAACCCCGGTTGCACTTCGGCAAACCGATATTGCAAATCGCCGACGCGTTGATCAACGGTTCAGGATTATGCCGACGGCTTGCCGAACCATCGGTTGCTGGCGACCCTCCATTGGTAGCCACATTACTGGATGAAATCCTGAACAATAAGAGCGACTGGCCGATGGTCGATTTCTTGAGTAATGATCATCCCGCACAATGCCAAACTGCTTGTTACAAGTGCATACAACGTTATGGCAACCGCCGGTACCACGGCTTACTGGACTGGCGTTTAGGCATAGCCTACTTACGGGCAATGGTAGTACCTGAATTCGCCTGCGGCTTGAACGACAATGACTGGATTCATCCTGAAATGGTCGGGTGGCGAGACAGGGCATTTGAGCTGGCGGAAGACGTCGAGGCGTTACGACCTGGAACCATCAAATTGTCAAAAGAGCACTCATTACCGGTCCTTACCGAAATTCAGGATGGAAAAGAACTCTGGCGCGCAGTCGTTACACATCCCCTGTGGCAATGGAGAGAACCTGAGCGTAAAGCGCTGATTGACTCATTGGGACTCATCGATGACAGATCCTCATTGCGATTCATTGATACATTCGAGCTGGAAAGGCGGCCTTTGCGAGCGTTGGCTAATCTGAAACGAAATTAACATTATCAAAATCGGCATACTCTTTTTGTTGATCAAAAGCGCTTTCAAACGAAAGCGCTCATTGAATAGTGGCAAATGAGGCTTTCTGATGGATACATTTACTCCAGCTAAACGAAGCTATGTAATGTCCAGAGTCAAGGGGAAAAATACCCGACCTGAATGTATCGTCAGGCGCCTTGTATATCATGCTGGGTTTCGTTATCGCTTGTACGATCCCAGACTACCGGGCAAGCCCGATTTAGTCTTTTGGGGAAAGCGCAAAGTCATTTTCGTACATGGCTGCTTCTGGCATAGCCATGAGGGATGTCGGCGAAATCGCATGCCTAAATCCAATCAGGAATATTGGTTTGCTAAGTTGAAAAAAAATAAATCAAGGGATTGCCTGAACTTGTCAAAACTGTACGAAATGGGCTGGCGAACGTTGGTGGTCTGGGAATGCGAACTTAAAGAAACCGATGTTCTTTTGGAAAGGCTGAAAGAATTTTTAAAGGAATGATGTAAGAGAGTCAAAAATAGCGCTGGTCTTGATACCTGGTTATGAATTGAAAAGGTGGTCAGTCTGGTGGTC
>NZ_BBMY01000199.1 GCF_000759775.1 Escherichia albertii NBRC 107761 = DSM 17582 | reverse complement strand
CGTTTTTGCTCACGAATATCAGACCAGTCAACAAGTACAATGGGCATCGTATTGCCCGAACAGATAAAGCTAGCATGCCAACGGTATACAGCGAGTCGCTCTTTGTGGAGGTGACGATTACCTAACAATCGGTCGATTCGTTTGATGTTATGTTTTGTTCTCGCTTTGGTTGGCAGGTTACGGCCAAGTTCGGTAAGAGTGAGAGTTTTACAGTCAAGTAATGCGTGGCAAGCCAACGTTAAGCTGTTGAGTCGTTTTAAGTGTAATTCGGGGCAGAATTGGTAAAGAGAGTCGTGTAAAATATCGAGTTCGCACATCTTGTTGTCTGATTATTGATTTTTCGCGAAACCATTTGATCATATGACAAGATGTGTATCCACCTTAACTTAATGATTTTTACCAAAATCATTAGGGGATTCATCAGAGCAAAGTATATTTATCCATAATTATTCCTATCGATGTTACGCTAATTAAGATCGTTAAGAATATAGAATAATAAGTAAACAAAAAAGTCCTTAAACGGACCTTATTTATTTGAAATTATTTTAAATAACAAATCAGAAATAACGAACTATTCCTTAACGATAAAATCAATTACCGGATCGGGTATTTCAACCGCAATCCGGCATTGCGTACAAATCTTACCGACGACGCCCCAGTTTCACCGATTTCAGCACCACAAATTTATTATTCGTGGCAATAGTGGTGCAATTGCCAAAAATCTTCTTCAGTTTGTGAAAGTAATCCAGATGGCGGTTGGCAACGATATACAGCTCGCCGTTGATTTTCAGGCAGCGGCGGGCGTGGTGGAACATCTCCCAGGCAACGTTATCGGTCAGCGCATGTTGCTGGTGAAACGGCGGGTTGCAGAGCACAGCATTAAAGCGGAAAGGCTCCACGCCGGAGAGCGCATTGTTGATCATAAACTCGCAACGATCCAACGCCTCTGGCATGTTGGTTTCTACGTTCAAACGGCTGGAAGCAACCGCCATCGGCGATTCGTCGACAAACACCACTTTCGCCTGCGGGTTTTTATCAAGCAGCGTCAGGCCAATAACGCCGTTACCACAGCCGAGATCAACAATCTCACCATCGAGATTTTCCGGCAGATGCTGCATAAAAAAGCGCGCACCAATATCCAGCCCGGTGCGGGAGAAGACATTCGCATGATTATGGATAGTCCAGTCGGTGCCTTCCAGCTTCCAGCTAACGGTCTGCGGCGCATCGGCCAGCGGCGGTTCATTGAAAGTACAATTAATCAGGCGCGCTTTCTTCCAGGCCAGCGTGGTGGTGGTCGGGCCGAGCACTTTTTCGAACAGTTCCAGCGTGGATGTGTGAATGTCACGCGCTTTAGCACCAGCAATAATACGTGTATCCGGCGTGACCACTTTGCGCAACGCACGCAGTTGTTGTTCCAGCAATGCCAGCGTTTTCGGCACTTTGATCAGCACTACGCCCGGCTGTTGCGGGTAGTCAGCGGTGCTGTCGAGAAACTTCACGCTCGATTCATCAATTCCGTTGAGGCGCAAATTCTCGCGCGTCGCTAGCTCGCTGATGTATGAGTCGCCAATGCTGTATGGCTTATGTTCTGCCAGCGCACAACTTAACGCACCAAAAGCATCATTCAGGATTAACACCGGGCCGCGGATTTCTGTGTCGTCCAGCTGTTGCAGCAAATATTCATCCGCCGCTTCCCATGCCTGTAGCGGGTTAACGTCATCCGTCGCCGGAAAACGTTGTAATGTCAGTGAACGGAAACCGTTGTCTAAGTGGCTCATCGGCCCTCCTGAATGATAAAATTTCGACGTTGCCCCTGAAAAGGGTGCGTGAGTATACCCTTTTTCTCTTTTTCGTGGGCGGTTATGAGCAATCTTACTTATCTTCAGGGTTATCCCGAGCAGCTACTTTCCCAGGTGCGCACGCTGATTAATGAACAGCGTCTGGGCGATGTGCTGGCAAAACGCTATCCGGGAACACACGACTACGCCACCGATAAAGCCCTCTGGCAATACACTCAGGATCTGAAAAATCAGTTTCTGCGCAATGCCCCGCCGATCAATAAAGTGATGTATGACAATAAGATCCACGTGCTGAAAAACGCGCTCGGGTTACATACCGCTGTTTCGCGTGTGCAGGGCGGCAAGCTGAAAGCAAAAGCAGAGATTCGCGTCGCGGCCGTGTTTCGCAACGCGCCGGAACCGTTTTTGCGCATGATCGTGGTGCACGAGCTGGCGCATCTGAAGGAGAAAGAGCACAACAAAGCGTTCTACCAGTTG
>NZ_BBMY01000200.1 GCF_000759775.1 Escherichia albertii NBRC 107761 = DSM 17582 | reverse complement strand
TAGAAAACTGCAATAACCTAACCAACCTTACAGGGTTGCCGGTTAATACACAAAACCTGTCTGTCATTAACTGTGAAAAATTACAAATCACAGACATGCCATCGACAGTAAAAAATCTACATATTGAATTAACTGATTCACCATTTATACACATCATACCTGAAGGCATCGAATACCTGACGGTTTGTCGCTGCCATATATCTGGAGTGCCAGAGAGCGTCCGCTACCTTGAGATAAAAGGTAGCGCCACAGACAGCATAAAAAATGTTCCAAACGGGTTATCATCTCTCAGCATCAATAGCTATAACCCGGAGAATCAGGCCAGAATTGACAACCTGATATCACCGTCACTGCAGACGCTATCGCTGACTGGATGTAGCAATATTATACTGCCGGAGAAACTTCCGGAGAGTGTGGCATCTGTAACTATTCATGCGGAGCAGAAAACCACGTGGAACATCGGTGTTGAAGGGATGCCTGATGGGCTGGATCTTGATTTATAAAATGTACTACTCTCCCCAGATGTAGTTAAAGCAAAAAACATCACCTTTCAGGGCAACGCACCGGATGCAGCCTTACACTTTCGCCAGGGAGACATTGTCTATGGACTTGATGGGCCAAGAGAAAAAGTTGTTAAGGCGATCAAAGTAGTTAATGGCCTATCCAAAAAAGATATTATCACACAAAACGCATTAACAAATGCAGTGTGGAGTCGAATGAGGCCTAACAGATATAATACAGATAATACCATCCGCAAACTTCTGAATGATTATAGCCGAGGTTATTGCTTTAGAGATTTTTTAAAGAACCATAACAAGTTTAACGTCACAAGACCGACATTTTCAAAATGTGGTGTTGATGAGTTATGGGCAAAAACAAGCAAAGCCGGTCTGGAGTTTCAGACATTAACACGCGACAAAACAGTTATGTTTTGTGCGGATGAGCTTGTCAACTCACTCAAACTCATTGCTAACAAGTCAGATGGTTATGGTCAGAGTATTACAGCCAGCGAATTACGATGGATTTATCGCAACAAAGACAACGACCAGATACTGAAAAACATAAAGTTTTACTTGCATGGGAAAGAGATACCAGCAGAAAAAATATTAGGCGCACCCGAGTGGAAAGACTACAACCCCAAATACTCTGGAGCCACATATAAGTATTCTTAATGATATTCATTTACAACAGAAGAGCACTAAGCAACTTTTCATTGCGCAAAGGATAAAAACGATGCCATTTTCAATCAAAAACATATTTTCAGGCTCAAAAGGCCCCCCCCTGAAATCTCCGGGCCTATACATGACAAGCCAGTACAGGGGAATTGCACACTAACCTCAACCACATGTACGATACAGGACTATACAGTATGCAGCAGATGGTCCTGCAGTTTTGACATGCGCCCCCCCGGTGCTGGAGACAGAACCTCAAACCTAAAACTCACTGCAACTGAGCTATCATGGCTATCTAAAACAATAGAAACAGAGAGAAATAACACAAAAGAATCGTAACCACTTACCAGAGAACACAAAAAGCCACAGACCCGAAACACCTGACTGCAAGCAACCACCTCCACGGGAGGTGGTTTTACCATGAACTTCCTGTGTACTGACTTGTGTTCATAATAATATTTTGGTGTTTAAACTCAATAAAGTCACAAAAATGATTGTAATCATGTAATGGAGTAAAATTAAAATATTTCTTAATCCCTTTTCCTAAACCATCATAATATGGATGAGCATCTACTTTTTTGTGCATAAAAGACAACCCCTCAAGTAGAGCCGGATGATTACTACGATTAACAATTATTGCACCATTTTCAATATTTACACTATCATTACGACGATCAACATGCACTGCAATTCCATCTGGAGCACGCATTACACCAAGCTTACCTGTAAGCATCATATCCATATCAAGATATATACACCCCTCACCGGATGAAATTCCATGATTCTTTGTGTTATCTGTGCATCTAAAGATTTCCCCAGCCTTCAATAAGGCTAAATTTCTGAAGAAGTCAAACCATGTATGATCTCTCTTCTCTGCATACATATAAATCAAAGAATCCTGCGCATTTGAAATTTCACTCAACTCTTTCTCCAACAGATTCAACAAGTATTCATCTCTTTTGGCTTCAGAGCGTAACTTTTGCTCACATATAATATCATGATAAATATCTGATAGTTTTCTATCATACATGCTGAAATCAACATTTTCCCGATAAATTATCATTATATTTTCAAAATCTTGTTCCAGTTTTGAAAAAGCAACCTTTTGGCTGAATGAAAAATCACCGTCAACAAAAACACCTATTGTACGCTCACTCTCTATCCTTGCTGTATTTATGACATTATCTAAATAGGGATGCTGCTTAGTATTAACTATTGGAACCTCATCCTTCTTATAACGTTCAGGATTAGGTTCAAACCACTGAAAAAGAATAGGCGTTTTTTCATCAATGACCTTTAACTCATACTCCTTTCCTGCAAAAGAAGCCGTTTGACAGGATGAATTCTGCAATATATCAGCGGAGTTATGGCAAATAGTCCTTATCGGTGAAAGCATTAGTCGTCCTGTTTATCCATGTTTTCTTCACAATTATCACTTAACGGGGAATCTCATGGGGAAGCCCTGTCTGCTAACTCTTTAAGCATTAATTATATTGGCATACTCAACCACAAAGTCTCCAGCCATTTTGCCATCTTTATCAGAAGATATGCCAAGGCATAAACAACTTGACAGCAGGAGCGAACCCGGCATTTATAGCCAGCCAGATGGGGCATGAAACTGCGCAGATGGTGTATGAAATTTACGGTATGTGGATTGATGACATGAACGACGAACAGGTAGCCATGTTGTATGCGCGGTTATCGTAGTTGCAAAGTTTGCCCCCATTTGCCCCATTGAGTACCAGAGAACTGAAATAATGCAAGAAAATCAAAAGAATACAAAGAAAGAGATATACAATCTCAACAAGTAAGAGCAAAAATCACAACTATCTAATACATAAAGATTTTATTTGTTTTTCAAAACGTTAAACAATATCAATTACTACTACAAGCTACGATAACCTACTTTTTTTTGCCCCATTTTTGCCACCGAAAAAAATTCCAAAACGTCTCAATCAAAGTCAAACCAACCGCAGCACGTCCTGCATACGACATAGCTGCGGCGG
>NZ_BBMY01000201.1 GCF_000759775.1 Escherichia albertii NBRC 107761 = DSM 17582 | reverse complement strand
CACCCTTCAGCCAGTTCAAATTCGCGGCGATCGGTGATCAGTACCTCGGTTGGAATTTTGGCCTGAATCTGCCCCATCGTTTCGAACAGATGCACTGGCAGATCTTTCACCGCGCCGCCGCTTTGCGGGCCAATGATATTTGGACACCAGCGGTATTTGGCAAAACTATCAGCGACATTGCACGCCAGCATCCAGGCCGTATTACCCCACAGATAATCTTCGTGGTTTCGACTGACATCTTCGTGATAATTAAAGTTCTTAACAGGGTTATCCGTCGGCGAATAGGGTTGGCGAAGCAGGAAGCGCGGCGCGGTAAGCCCTAAATAGCGCGAGTCTTCCGAGTCACGCAGGGTGCGCCATTTGGTATAGGCCGGACCTTCAAAGATGGCATAAAGATCCTTGATATTAGGTAGTTCGGTCCAGGAAGTCAGGCCCATAAATTCTGGGGAGACAGAGGACAGGAATGGTGCGTGCGCCATTGCGCCAACAGCACTGACGTATTGCAGTAGTTTCATGTCAGGTGTGGTATTTTTGAACTCGTAAGCGCCCAGTACGGCGGCGATGGGTTCCCCACCAAACTGTCCGAATCCAGATGAATAAACGTGTTTATAAAATCCTGACTGAATGATTTCTGGGGCAAATTCGAAATCTTCCAGAAGCTCCTGCTTGGTGACATGAGGCACGTTGATCTTGATATTTTCACGGAAGTCAACGCGATCCACCATGGTTTTCAGTGAGCGCCAGAATGACTCTACCTGTTGAAAGGCGGGCGCATGGATGATGCCATCCATCTGGCGACTGATGCGTTCATCGATATCTGCAATCATGCTGTCCACGGCCAGTTTATTGACCGGTTCGGCAGATGCAGTGGATTGCAGGATACTGGTGATAAAGGCGGTCACCCCCTGGCGGGCAACATCATAACCTTCTGAGCCTGGCTGAATACGGGTCTGCGCCATTATTTGATCAAGCAGCGATGATGTTTGCTCGACGTGACTGGAAACGCGTTCTTCTTCCTGTAAAGACATACCGAAAATCCTTCTATTCAGCTGTGTTTCTGAAGCTGGGGGTTCGCCGTTAGTGAGACTCACACTGCTGCAGGACGTAAAGATGGATAATCTTATCTACCCATCAAGCAACTGATGCGGCTATCCTGTTTGGCCACCAACATATCTATTGCCTCCCGGTTTATTTCACCGGTCCGACTGAAACGCACCCAGTGAACTGCCTGCAAAAAGCCCTGGTCAGAGCGAGATTGTTCCCGGGGATATTTTTGTTTGCCGCCGCGCCTGGACAACCCATGTTTAATGAAATGGTGATAATTACTTTCCGCTTACCAGACCGATTTCCCTGAGTAACTGCTCCCGGGATTCTTCGTTTTCCAGTAAGGCCTGAAGTTGGATTCGAAATGCAGGGAGATTGCCCATTGGCCCTTTCAGTGCGGTCAGCGCTTCACGTAGATCCAGTAATTTATTCACTTCAGGAACCTGTCTGGCTACGCTGTCCGGGGAAAAGTCATCCAGTGATTTGATATTCAACGCGACATTCAATTCTTCGTCATTGGGACCTTCCTTTAATACCGCGGGAACGGTAAAACTCAGGCCGATGGCTGCTTCAGCCATCACTGCGCCGAAATTGTGCTTGTTAACAGAAACGGCCTGACGCTCATCCAGAGGGGATGTCTCTTGTGTATTTCCGGTATCGCCGACAACGAGCATATTTAGTGGAAGTTCCACCTCAGCAGTCTGACCATCTGTTTTTGGAACGTAAGATATATTAATTCGCTCGCGGGGAGCGACGCTACCTTCGAATTTTTTACTCATAAAAAATGATCCCTCATGTTATCTGTACAGGTCATGAGCACGATATATTGGCACCAAAATTCCCGATAGTTCCATTCTTATAGTGTCACGAATAATAAAATTTCCTACTCCGTCACTGAATTGCATTTTACATATGAAAATAAATAAGAGAAGTACTTTTTATCGAACTTAAAGAAGTGTATTCTCCCTGAGAAAAATATGCAATACAATTGATTGGTTTTGTGTAATGTGTTGTTTTTAATGTGATTTCTTGATTGATAAGTATTTTTAATGTTTGCGTGGTTATATATTTATCTCGTGATTGATAACGTGGCAAATTTGAGGTTTATCTCAAAAATTATCAAAATGAGATTATTTTGAGAGTGGATAAATACAATATTTATTCATGATTCAGCTTTGCTTTTTATGTCAGTGAAGTTCTTGTATGGGACTACTTATTATAGTTGTCGGGAAAATGTTTTGATGGTGGAAATACAATATTCATTCACTATAAAAATAGTGAATTCGATAACCATCAACTTCAGTTTGTATGTAAAAAATCAGAATAATTGATGCAGTTCACAGTGTGTGCTGTATCTGCCTGCCGGAAATTAAGGGTGGGTCAGTAGTAAGTAGTTGTTAATAACATTCACAAGGAGTTTACAAATGCCAACACCGTGTTATATCTCCATTACAGGTCAGACTCAGGGGAATATTACTGCTGGTGCATTTACCGCAGATTCTGTCGGTAATATCTATGTGCAGGGGCACGAAGACGAAATGCTGGTGCAAGAGTTTCTGCATAACGTAACGGTCCCAACCGATCCACAATCCGGTCAGCCTGCTGGTCAGCGTGCTCACAAACCGTTCATCTTTACTGTGGCGCTGAACAAAGCGGTTCCGCTGATGTACAACGCACTGGCTTCCGGCGAAATGTTGCCGAAAACTGAACTGCACTGGTGGCGCACTAGCGTGGAAGGCAAGCAAGAGCACTATTTCACCACCCGCCTGACAGATTCGACGATTGTCGATATGAAACTGCATATGCCGCATTGTCAGGACCCAGCGAAACGTGAGTTTACCCAGTTGCTCGAGGTTTCACTGGCCTACCGCAAAATTGAGTGGGAACACGTCAAATCAGGCACCTCCGGCGCCGATGACTGGCGTGCACCGCTGGAAGCCTAAGTTAAACCAACAGCATCTGATCATCTGGTCGGATGCTGTTTTTGTATCACGCCGTAAAAAGAAGGGTTGTCAGTAAGGGGTCACGTTCACGGGAGATGGCGGATGCCGGAAACTTCGGCGGTAGCGTGTCTGAATGCAAGCGTAACACTGTACTG
>NZ_BBMY01000202.1 GCF_000759775.1 Escherichia albertii NBRC 107761 = DSM 17582 | reverse complement strand
TTACTTAACCAATGATGCTGCATATTCGATAAGGTAAAGCTTTGGAGCCAGCAAAATTTTTAACCATGTCATATTGGTTACTACAGCAATAATAAAACTTACCCACAGAACAAAAACTGCAGCTAATGGTAAGATTAGAAAACTAATCTCACCGTTACTTTCCCAAATCATAGTCGGTTTGTATTTAGTCTTCCCCTTATCCCATGACCATCCTTCATCATCGAACTTACCAATTTCAACTTTTTGGTACTGTTTCTTCATAAACCAGAAAACCAGCGGGATTGTTAAAATGGCTATTAATGTTTTAATCAGACTGTCAACCATGTTCCATAGCAGCAACTGATGAACAACATCAGGAATCTGTGCCTGGCTAAATGAGACAGCCGCGTCTATTCCATTACTGGCTTTTTGCAATAGTTCTATGAGAATCTTATTTGCCTGTTCTTCCATATATCACCTCAAATAAGTGGTTTGCTGCCTAATTTCATTTTCTGGCGACCAACACAAGTCATCTTGCTGTCAGTTGTTTGGATTTCCGGTAGCCTGCCGCGTAAAGAGCTACGTTTGGTAGGCAAATACTTCCACTGCATTCATCTTCTTTCTTGCAGCGAAGGTTTCCGAGTGATATTGCTTTTTCAGAAAGACTTAAACGCTTTTTCTGCTCTTCCTGAACAGGTTCCTCACTGTCTGTGTCGAAGATCGAATCGATGATGTTGCATATAGCATCACGCTCGATAGCCAGCTTTCTGCGCCGCTCATGGCGGCGAGTTTTGGCATTTCCTGCAAATGTTGATTTTCCGTACACGATTACCGTCATGATATTTTCCTTATGTGAAATGGCTTTGGTGGTGATGAGTCAGATGCTGATCTTCTGGTTGCTGTCGTTGCTGCTGCAATTCACATCACCGCCAAACCCATCTCGTTTGGTATCTGTTCGCGCTTTGTCAGCGCGCCATCGAAGTTAAAGAGCCTGCCAATCTGTTCCGTTTGGCTTCCAACGTCCTGCTGATGGTGATAATGATGAACTAATAGTTCGATATTATCAAGAACTATTGGTACGAATCGTTTGTGGTTTATTAACTCTACGAAATATGATTTTGATATATAAGGAAATTTATTTTTGTAAATGTTGCGGATGAAGGTTATGCGGCAGGGATCAGAATTGCGTGGTTTAGCAAGTTGTATCTATTTATTTTTCAATAAATACAATTGGTTATGTGTTTTTAGATGGTGGATCGGGAGGCAAAGAAAACTGCTAGGTAGAAAACTGTGGGCACAAAAAAGCTAATGTGGAGTTGTTTGATCTTTTTAGGGGAATAAGAAAACCCGCCGAAGCGGGTGTTTTTGGTTATGCTGCCATTGGAAGCTTTGATGCTAGCATTTCTGCTTTTCTCTGCTTCATTTCAGCAATAATCTGATTGATTCGATCCGCACTTTTAAGCATATCTTTGATATGTTCAGTTCTAGACATGTTTATCCTCCGCTCTGTAAGTGTCAAAGACCCGATTTAGCACTCTTGAGTAGTTTTGATCCCTCAGAGCACAAATCAGGATTCTTTTCTCTTATGTTTTTGATTAAAATCTGTGCAAATATGATGATTTGCTTTAAGTTTAGTTCATTGATTGCATCAGCTTTTTGGTCAAGTTTCTCTAGCTCTGCATCTAATTCGTCAAGAGATGGGTTGGTTAACTCATGCAACCCTTCAATTCCAAGCTCTTCAAGACTGGTTGTAACAAATTCAATCAGACCGATTACAGCCTTTTTGACGCTATATATCTGCTTCTCCTCTGCGGAGGCCTCTGCACTTGGAACCAATGCTAAGGTTTTCAGATATTCATTCGTTTCATCTTGGGTCACTAACTATACTCCTTATATATGCTCGATCAACCCATTTTGCAACCGCATTTACTGGGATAGAGCTTTTTTTACAATAGTCTTATGTGTATATTTACAACGTTGTTTGTGGATAGGGTTATGATTTGTACCTAAAACCTGTCGCATTTTCGTCTCTATGCTATTGGTATTAATAATTTCTCAGCCACTCCCTTGCCTCGATGTCATCCAGATGGCGAGATTGCTTCAGAATACCAGCCACATACTCCACCTTTGCTACTTGATGATAAGGCAACGTTATTGGTCTGTGGTCTTGGTTGATGCTTGTAAATTGGTATTCTCCATCTCTGTCATAGCCAAGAATCTTGATCATGTTGTGTCCTTCGATGGTTCTGACAAACACCTCATCACCCGGGAATACTTTGGTGTTAGGCTCAATGAGTACATATTCTCCTGATTTTATTCTGGGCCACATGCTGTCTCCTTTCACACGAAGACCAAAGGCATCTGGATCATCGCTATAAATCTTGAGCCACCCATCGCGTTCTTCGGTCATCTCGATGGCACCATCAACACCAAGAATTGCCTCACCAACCACGCGCACTAACCCTTTTTTTAATTTGCCAACAAATGAAAGAGTATCTTCATCATTCGCTCCATTTAACGAAGTGCCGTGCTGAAGCCAAACAACATCAACGTTTAGAAATTTCGCAAGCGCATTCATTTTTTCCTGACGCGGTAAAGACTCAGCATTAAACCATTTGCTAACGCCTTTGGACGAAAGAGAAAGGGCACGGGCTATAGCCATTCCCCTACCATGTTCATCAAGACCAGCTTCTTTACAGGCTTGCGCTAGCCGCTGGGCGAATTCTTTGCGCACTTTTTCATTCTGAACCATGAGTACGATACTAAAGCACTTGCAAAAAACTTTCAGTTCAATCATAATGCGTGCTGAAAGTACGAAATGGGTATTCCTATGCAAAATCTTGATGAGCCGATTAAAGGTGTCGGCATACCTGAAGTTGCGAAGGCTTGTGGAGTTAGCGAAAGGGCTGTCTATAAGTGGCTCAAAAACGGCTTCCTCCCTAAGACTGAGTTTTTTGGGAAAACGAAATACGCCTCAAAAATCGAAGAGATTTCTGGTGGCAAATATCAAGCAAGCGAAATGCTTGAAATAAGTAAAAAGAACCTTCTGGCTGCATAAGTAACACCGCTCTTTATCAATCTGCACCGCCGAC
>NZ_BBMY01000203.1 GCF_000759775.1 Escherichia albertii NBRC 107761 = DSM 17582 | reverse complement strand
GCGGAACGCATTACGATGGCAGGTTTCCAGCGTGTCATAACGCATATTGTCAGTGAATTCGATGTACAACATTCGGCTGTATCCGAGAACAGCAACGAACACGTGAAGCGGTGAGCGGCCATTACGCATAGTGCCCCAGTCAACCTGCATCTGTCGTCCGGGTTCAGTTTCGAACCGAACGGCAGGCTCCTGCTCCTGAGGAACCGAGAGAGAACGAATGAATCCCCTGAGAATGGTCATTCCGCCACGATATCCCTGGTCTCTGATCTCGCGAGCGATTACCGTTGCCGGGATTTTGTAAGGATGAGCATCGGCGATGCGTTGACGAATATAATCCCGGTATTCATCCAGGAGTGAAGCAACAGCAGGTCGCGGCGTATATTTTGGCGGCTCAGATTTTGCCTGCAAATAACGTTTAACCGTATTGCGGGAGATCCCCAGTTCTCTGGCAATCGCCCGGCTACTCATTCCCTGCTTGTGCAGGATTTTAATTTCCATAACTGTCTCAAAAGTGACCATAAACTCTCCTGAATCAGGAGAGCAGATTACCCCCTGGATCTGA
>NZ_BBMY01000204.1 GCF_000759775.1 Escherichia albertii NBRC 107761 = DSM 17582 | reverse complement strand
CCCCACACCTGATGGCCCCAGTAATACGATATTTTCATTACGTTCTATGAAGCTGAGTGAGCGTAACGACTGGAGTTGCTTCTGCGGTGCTCCGGTGGCGAATGTGAAGTCATACTCTTCGAACGTTTTCACCGCCGGGAAGGCTGCCATTCGGGTATACATCGCCTGTTTACGTTGATGACGTGCCAGTTTTTCTTCATGAAGCAGATGCTCCAGGAAGTCCATATAACTCCATTCCTGGTCTACTGCCTGTTGTGACAGCGCAGGCGCTGCGCTTATAAGGCTTTCCAGTTGCAACTGCCCGGCGAGCGCCATCAGTCGTTGATGTTGCAGTTCCATCATCACGCCACTCCTCTGCAGAATGAGTCGTAGATGGAGAGTGGATGATGCAGGGGGTGTTTGTCGAAGTTCACCAGATTTTCACCAGGATGCACGTCATACTCTTTTTTCTCCGGAGGCAGTGCCAGCATGGACTGCTGCTCTTCGAGCCAGCGATCGCAGGGACGGGCCTGGATTGTTTCATGCTTTCGTTGGTTAGCGACATCGTGCAGCCAGCGCAGACCGTGGCGGTTGGCTGTTTCAACATCGACAGTGATCCCCATCGGGCGCAGGCGAGTCATTAGTGGGATGTAAAAACTGTTACGGGTGTACTGCACCATCCGTTCCACCTTACCTTTAGTCTGTGCCCTGAAGGGGCGACACAGTCGGGGAGAGAAGCCCATCTCCTTGCCGAACTGCCACAGCGAAGGATGGAACCGGTGCTGACCTGTCTGATATGCGTCACGTTGCAGAACCACAGTTTTCATATTGTCATACAACACTTCGCGCGGCACACCACCAAAGAA
>NZ_BBMY01000205.1 GCF_000759775.1 Escherichia albertii NBRC 107761 = DSM 17582 | reverse complement strand
CGGTTCACATATAGCCACACTTGTAGACCGAAAATCACGTTATACGATCATCCTCAGACTCAGGGGCAAAGATTCTGTCTCAGTAAATCAGGCTCTTACCGACAAATTCCTGAGTTTACCGTCAGAACTCAGAAAATCACTGACATGGGACAGAGGAATGGAACTGGCCAGACATCTAGAATTTACTGTCAGCACCGGCGTTAAAGTTTACTTCTGCGATCCTCAGAGTCCTTGGCAGCGGGGAACAAATGAGAACACAAATGGGCTAATTCGGCAGTACTTTCCTAAAAAGACATGTCTTGCCCAATATACTCAACATGAACTAGATCTGGTTGCTGCTCAGCTAAACAACAGACCGAGAAAGACACTGAAGTTCAAAACACCGAAAGAGATAATTGAAAGGGGTGTTGCATTGACAGATTGAATCTACAGTAGCCTTTTTTAATATTTCATTCTCCATTTCAATGCGTTGTAGCTTTTTCCTCAGCTCACGTATTTCGATTTGTTCTGGTGTTATCGGAGAGGCTTTTGGTGTTTTGCCCTGACGCTCATCACGCAGTTGTTTGACCCATCTTGTCATTGTGGAAAGGCCGATATCCATAGCTTTGGCGGCATCTGCCACCGTGTAGTTCTGGTCAACAACCAGTTGAGCGGATTCGCGTTTAAACTCTGCGCTGAAATTTCTTTTTTTCATTGGAGCACCTGTGTTGTTCTGAGGTGAGCATATCACCTCTGTTCAGGTGGCCAAATTCAGTGTGCCACTACACCGTAGATAACTGAAGTAACAGATCTGCTGCTGTTGTGAAGCGAACTTTGATACCTGCACGGACTGCTTCATAGCCCATCGCTATTGCCAGATGGGGTTT
>NZ_BBMY01000206.1 GCF_000759775.1 Escherichia albertii NBRC 107761 = DSM 17582 | reverse complement strand
CACCCTGGTGGTGTTATGCTGCTTGTGGTTAGCTTTTTCTCGTTATGGCAATATTTTGTTAGGCACTCCAGGTGAGAAACCTGATTTTAGTTTACTGACCTGGCTTGGACTCATTTTTACCTCAGGAACCGGTGGAAGTCTGTTATATCTGGCCTCTGTAGAGTGGATTTGGATCATTCAGCAACCGCCTTTTGGTGCGGCAGCAGGAAGCGATCAGGCTGCTCGTTGGGCTTCTGCTTACGGTATGTTCCATTGGGGACCATCTGCATGGGCATGGTATCTGATTTGTGCTGTTCCCATTGGTTGGTTTATGCATGTAAAGAAAACAACATCGCTAAAAGTGAGTGATTTATGTCGCGGATATCTGGGAGCGCATGCAGACGGTTTTTACGGACATTTAATTAATTTCTTCTATATGTTTGGTTTGCTCGGCGGTGCGGTTACCTCTCTGGCGCTGGGAACTCCGATGATTTCTGCCGTATTTTGTCATGTGTTCCATCTGGATCCCTCCGGGCGGTTTATTAATGTTATGGTTATTTTTGTCTGGACTCTTGTACCATTATTAATTCTCTTTTTTGGCCTTAAAAAAGGTATGGCCTGGGCCAGTAACTGGAATATTCGTGCAGATATATTAATGCTACTGGCGATCTTGGTTTGCGGTCCGACGGCGTTTATTCTTAATCAATCTATTGATGGTCTCGGCCTGATGCTGCAAAACTTTGTCGCGATGAGTTTAAGTACCGACGCCATCGGTCGTAGCGGATTTCCACAGATGTGGACTGTATTTTATTTCTCATGGTGGGTTGTGTATGCCATCCCATTCGGTTTATTTATTGCCCGTATTTCAAAAGGAAGAACAATTCGGCAGTTGATAGTATGTGGGATTCTGGCCGGTTCATTGGGATGTATGGTTTTCTACATGGTGCTGGCTAATTTCGGCTTATCTTTGCAGACAACTCATATTATTGATTTTGTTCCCATACTCAACGAGCAGGGGCGTGGTGTTGTGGTTTCTCGCTTACTGGAACAACTCCCCGTTAGTCAGGTATTTTTGGTCGCTTTTGGCGCTATTGCGTTAATTTCATATATTACCGGGCATTGTACTGTCGGTTATGCCCTCGGCTTTGCGACGCAAAAACGAGCAGATTGTGAGAGCGAGCCTGCATTCTGGAACGTGGCATTTTGGTTGATAATAACCGGAGTGGTCGCAATCACACTCTATCTTCTTGATGCGCAGAGTCTGCAACCGTTACAAACGGTCTCTATTCTGGCCGGACTACCGCTTTGCGGCGTAGTGTTTATTTTATTGAAGAGTTTTTTGATGCAGCTTGCGGTTGAAGAGAAAAACGAGATAGGTGAATGATAGTGTTCAGGTATGCCCGATAGTTTACTTTATCGGGCATTTTCCTGACCGGAAATTAGCTCAAGACCGCGCGAAAATATCCCGCCAAATTTTCCCCAAGACGAATTAGATTATCTTCCCCCTGACTCAGCGCGGTTGGTAAATCACAAGGACCGTTGATGACAGAAAAACAGGCGTCAATCCCGCATTGACGGAGTTCATTAAGATCAAGCTGATTGTCGATATATCCCGCTATAGCAACCACCGGAACTCCCATCATGTGGGCAATTTTGGCTGCGCCAACAGGCGCTTTTCCATTCAGACTTTGGCTGTCTAATTTACCTTCGCCAACAATCGCTAACGCCGCGTATTTTAAATGCTGGGTATATTGAATAGCTTCCAGTACGAGCGAAATACCCGGTTGTAGGCGAGCATCCAAAAAAGCCATTAATGCTGCGCCAACACCGCCAGCTGCCCCGGTTCCTGGGATCGCATTGATGTCTTTACCGCAACAGCGACGGATGCAATCGGCATAATTTTGCATTCCCTGCTCCAACTGCTCGAGGTCATCAGCGCTGGCCCCTTTTTGCTGGCCGAAAACTCGGGTTGCGCCGTTCTCACCAGTTAGTGGATTGGTGACATCACAGGCCGCAATAAATTTCACATTTTTCAATCGCGGATCGAGGTGCTGTAAGTCAATTTGGTGGATAGCTGACAGTCCCATACCATTCACCGAAACCGAGTTTCCATCAGCATCGGTGAACAGCGCACCCAGTGCCGACATCAACCCAATACCGCCATCATTGGTGGCACTGCCGCCAAGGCACAGAATAACGGTATCAATATTGTGTTCCAGTGCGGCGAGAATAAGTTCTCCGGTTCCAAACGACGTCGTATAAAGAGGGGAACGCTGGACCGGAGAAAGCAGTTCCAGTCCAGAAGCCTGCGCTATTTCTATCACTGCGGTAGTTTGGTTGCCTAAGATACCGTATTGCGCATGTCTTGATTCGCCAAGTGGTCCGGTGACCGTTTTAGTGTAAAACGTTCCATGAGTTGCATGAATGAGTGTTTCGAGTGTTCCTTCGCCGCCATCAGCCACGGGCAAACACACCAGTTGGCTGCCTGGCAGAACCTTACGCCAGCCAGTTGCCAACGCTTCGGCAACTTTCCAGGCGGGAAGGCATTCTTTAAAGGAGTCGGGGGAGATGACTATCTTCATAGCTGGTCTCTCAAAATAGGGGGAGTGCAACGAGTGAACAAAGGGAACCTGCGGCTCCCTTTATTTATTATTTACGGATGGTGTAATTAGCTTGCGTTTCAAGCGCCCGGATTAAAGCGGAATGATCCCATTCTTTACCGCCAAGCGCGGCGCAGGTGCTAAATAGCTGTTGCGTT
>NZ_BBMY01000207.1 GCF_000759775.1 Escherichia albertii NBRC 107761 = DSM 17582 | reverse complement strand
AGAAATCGCCGCTCAGAACAAACGCCAGCTAAAAGCCAGACAAACTTCCGGCGTGCAACAATTTCTCGCCAAATTTGCCACCATCTTCACGCCGCTGATCCCCGGTTTTATTGCTGCTGGTCTGCTGCTGGGGATAGCGACGTTAATTGCCACGGTGATGCACGTTCCAGCTGATGCTCAGGGAACGCTGCCCGACGCCCTGAACTTTATGAAGGTGTTCAGTAAAGGCTTGTTCACCTTCCTGGTGATACTGGTAGGTTATAACGCCGCTCAGGCATTTGGCGGCACGGGCGTCAATGGCGCGATTATCGCCGCGCTCTTTTTGCTCGGTTATAACCCTGCCGCCACTACCGGTTACTACGCTGGTTTTCACGATTTCTTCGGCCTGCCCATCGATCCGCGCGGCAATATTATCGGCGTGTTGATTGCTGCGTGGGCCTGTGCCCGCATCGAAGGCATCGTGCGTCGCTTTATGCCGGACGATCTCGACATGCTGCTGACCTCATTAATCACCCTGCTAATCACCGCCACACTGGCGTATCTGGTGATTATGCCGCTGGGGGGTTGGCTGTTTGAAGGCATGTCGTGGTTATTTATGCACCTGAACAGCAACCCGCTTGGTTGTGCGGTATTAGCCGGGCTGTTCCTGATTGCTGTAGTGTTTGGCGTGCATCAGGGGTTTATTCCCGTTTATCTGGCCTTGATGGATAGTCAGGGATTCAACAGCCTGTTCCCCATCCTTTCCATGGCTGGCGCAGGTCAGGTAGGCGCAGCACTGGCGCTTTACTGGCGAGCGCAGCCGCATAGTGCATTACGCAGTCAGGTACGTGGAGCGATTATTCCCGGTCTGTTGGGCGTTGGCGAACCATTGATTTACGGCGTCACCTTGCCACGGATGAAGCCGTTTGTTACCGCCTGTTTAGGCGTGCGGCGGGCGGTTTGTTTATCGGGCTGATAGCCTGGTGGGGCCTGCCAATGGGATTAAACAGCGCTTTCGGGCCATCTGGTCTGGTCGCCTTGCCATTGATGACGTCCGCACAAGGCATCCTTCCGGCAATGGCAGTTTATGCTGGCGGAATTCTGGTGGCATGGGTTTGCGGATTTATTTTCACCACGCTCTTTGGCTGTCGCAACGTTAGTCTGGACTGATTATGAAACGGACAGTGCTCTATTTTTCTCTGCTGGCTGTCAGTTGTAGCGTCAGCGCCGCAAAATACCCTGTTCTGACAGAAAGTTCACCAGAGAAAGCAGGGTTCAATGTCGAACGGCTAAACCAGATGGATCGCTGGATTAGCCAGCAAGTGGACGCCGTTTATCCCGGCGGACCCACAATACCCGAATAAAGCCATCGCGGGCACGTTATATTCCCAGGATAAAGGCCAGACGCTGGAGATGATTAAACGTACGCCGCTGGAATATCAGCCCGGTAGCAAACATATCTACAGCGATGTCGATTATATGCTGCCTGGATTTATCGTCGAGTCAGTTACTGGCCAGCCGCTTGACCGCTATGTTGAAGTTGAGAGTACTGACAAACGCAAAACTGCCTGATGCGCTACGCTTATCAGGCCTACGTGGAACCCGCAATTATATTGAATTAGCACGATTTCGTAGGCCGGATAAGGCGTTCACGCCGCATCCGGCGTGTATAACGCGCACCGGGTCAACAATCAGAGGCCAGTCAGTAATGTTACTGCCTGGCCTTTCATCATCGAATCAGAAACGATTACAGCGCCATCAGCTTGTCCAGCGACGGCGCGAAGTAATAGCCGCCAGTAACCGGTTTGGTGAAACGCAACATCGCATCACGCTTACCATCGGTATCGCCAAACATGCTCAGCAGTTGCTGCTCAATGTTATGCAGACGTGCGCAGTAAGCGCAGAAGTACAGACCGTGCGTGCCACTGGCGGTGCCGTATGGCAGACTCTGACGAACAATCTTCAGCCCTTTGCCATCTTCTTTCAGATCAACGCGGGTCAGGTGAGAGGTTTCTGGACGCTCATCGCCGTCAATCTCTTCGTTATCTTCTTTCGTGCGCCCAATCATCATCTCCTGATCGTGAATGCTCATACGGTTGAGTTGCTTCAGGTTGTGCTCCCAACGCTGCACAAACACATAGCTGCCGCCTGCATCCACACCATCTTTGATGACTGCCACTTCGCGACGCGTCTCTTCGCCCGCCGGGTTTTCCGTGCCATCAACAAAGCCGCTCAGATCGCGCTCTTCCACCCAACGGAAACCGTGGATCTCTTCTTTCACGTCAATGCAGTCGCCGAAAGCTTCCATCGCCGCCTGAGCCACGGAAAAGTTAACATCGTGGCGCAGAGACAAAATGTGAATTAACACATCAAACTGAGTCGTCGGCGCAAGTCCTTTACCGTAACCAGGAAAATCTTTCAGCTCTTCAGCACCTACACCGCCGCTCAGAGCGCGCCAGGTGTTGTTGCCAAAGGCAACCACCGCGCCGAGATGCGCGTCCGGGAATTTTGCTTCAAAGGCTGCCAGTTTCTCGGCAAATGTTTTACTGGCCGCACGCAGGGCATCAACTTCCCCTTTAACGTTGGCTTCGATCCAAATCGCCGCGCGGCAATGTTCTGGCAAAATGCCACTCTGAACCTGAGACATTGTTCCTCCTGA
>NZ_BBMY01000208.1 GCF_000759775.1 Escherichia albertii NBRC 107761 = DSM 17582 | reverse complement strand
CTTCACCAGGGTGTAACTGTAACTGGCTTCAGGAAGAGGCTTCAGTGCGGGTTTATCAAGCTGGATGAAGAGTTCTGCACGTGAATAACCCAACTTCTGCATTATTTTGTTATTCAGTCTTTCCAGCAACTCCCGAATGCGCTGATTAAGCGATGCAAGGCTGTAGAAGATCTCATGCCTGATTCGGGCCATGATCCAGCGTTCAACAACCTGAACGCCAACTTCAGCTTTGGCTTTATCTTTCGGTTTACGTGGCCGCGCAGGCAAAACTGCGACATTATAATGCTCAAGCATCTGCTGGTAGGTAGGGTTAACGTCAGGATCATACTTACATGCCCTGGATGTGGCGCTTTTCAGATTGTCCGGAACAACAAGTTCAGGAACGCCACCCAACCACTGGAAGCAGCGAACATGACTCATCACCCAGTCTTCAAGCTGCTGAGACCAGGTGGCCTCTGCCCATGTGTAACTTGATGCCCCGAGAACAGCTACGATGACCTGAGCAGTTCTTATTTCTCCGGTCTCAGGGTCGGTAACGCCAACGGTAGGTCCACAGTAATCAACGAAAAGTTTTTCGCCAGCTTTATGTACCTGACGCATTGATGGTGAAGTGGTTTTGAGCCATTCACGGTACATCCGGCAGTAATGGTTATAGCTGTAAAAACCGCCTGGATTACGCTCACAGTATTCTTCCCAGAGTAGCTGCAGCGTCACGCATTT
>NZ_BBMY01000209.1 GCF_000759775.1 Escherichia albertii NBRC 107761 = DSM 17582 | reverse complement strand
TTAACCAGTTTCCCTGACTGAGTGAACGGATGAGGGCCCTGTCCAGCCCTCTATTGTTACGATAATCCAGCTTTGATAACTCAGCATTAAGTCTGAACCGTGCATGTTTGATCAGACGCTCTGCCTTCCTGTTTTCACGGCAGGTTAGTTCTTCTGCTGTCAGTAATGACAGGCGTTCTTCGAAGCCCAGCTCCTGGTATGTGCCCGGCTGAGCAAGTTGCTTTTTAAGCGCATCACGGAAGCCGGTGAGTTTAAGTGCGGTCAGTTGTTCGTAAAGATGATTCATCATTGGATCCCGTATCAGTGGTAATACTCACTGCCGCGTACGTTTTCGTGTTCCATCGTGGATAACAGATCTGGTTTTGGATCCTGAACAGGTTGTTTATCCAGACCTTTTTCCAGGATCGATTTAATACCTGACAGACGCCATACCTTTGTTTTCAGAGCTCTTGCACATGCTGCATTAAGTCTGGCTTTACTGTATTTTTTATGAAGGTTCAGGAGTCCAAGGCAGAAGCGATAGCTTTGTTCCGGATGTGGACGAGAGTTCAGTATATGAAGCACATAACTATGAGTTTCACTGCCTATGTGCCCCGCCCATTCCAGAAGACGCTCTGGCGTCCAGGTGGCATGCTGTCGATGAGCTTCAGGCATGTGCTCGTTGCGGGTACTGTAGCCATAAGTACGCTTGCGCGGGTGCACAGCAACCTCCTGCCCCTGATTGAAGAGTCTTACCAGTTCTCCGGAGATCCATGCTTCCAGTTGCTGGCCTAACAGCGAACATGGAACCGAGTAGTAATGTTTGTCGATTTCCACGTGGTAATCGGCATGAACTCTGACTTT
>NZ_BBMY01000210.1 GCF_000759775.1 Escherichia albertii NBRC 107761 = DSM 17582 | reverse complement strand
TGCGTATTACCGTGAAGGAGATCGGTGAGTAACATCGATGGAGATCGGTTCGTGTCACTTTCACAGAACCGTTTTTAAATTACCTTCACTGATCTCCTTCGGTCAACGGAGATTGTATTTTCCGCATTGATTCTCCTTTAAGTTCGATCTTGATACTGCCATGAACCAGTCGATCTAGGATGGCATCCGCATGTGTGGAGTCTCCGATCATTTTGTACCAGTTTTCCACCGGCAACTGGCTCACTACGATGATTGAGCCTCGTTGGTACATCAGATCCACTATTTCCAGCAGGTCGCTACGCTGTTCTGATGAGAGAGGTTCCAGCCCCCAGTCATCCAGAAGCAGCAGATCGCTATTATTCAGCCTGGTCAAAAGTTTGCTGTATCTTCCATCAGCATGCCCCTGATAGCACTGTTCCATCAGCGCTTTAAGGCGATAATAGTAGACCTTGTATCCCTGTCGGCAGGCATTATGACCAAGTGCACATGCCAGGAACGTTTTACCGCTGCCGGTGGCCCCGGTCAGTAAAATATTTTGTTTCAGGG
>NZ_BBMY01000211.1 GCF_000759775.1 Escherichia albertii NBRC 107761 = DSM 17582 | reverse complement strand
CACAGGCGGCTATATGACGCTCGCGCAGTTAGGCATGGCCTTCTGGCACGATTTAGCGGCTCCGGTCATTGCTGGCATTCTCGCCAGCCTGATCGTGAACTGGCTGAATCAGCGGAAGTAATGTGTCACGCGGGCGTCAGGCTGCCGTAATGGCAATATGCGCCCGGACCAGGCCGCAGAGGTAAATTCTGCGGCCTTTTTCGCTCTTACTGCGGATAAGGCACCCAGTCGCCGCCATTTAAACGAACATAGGGCTTGTTCTGGTATTGGATGACTACCGCATTTGAGTTTTCGGATACTGGTGCTGTCTGCGGTAATCCACTGGTGAGTTTTTTCCAGTCGACATTATCTTCAGTAAAAATCTTGCCATCGAGAACGCGAACTACCAGTTCGGAGATTGCCAGGAAACTGCTGGGTTGATCGATGACAATCGGCGCGCCTTGATGCGGTGACTTCATACCGAAGAATTTCACGCCAACGGGAACGTCAGTAATTGATGGGCTCGGAATATCGCGCAGACCAGACACCTGCATTCTGTCGCCTTTCAGCGCGCCGCCGTGCTCTGGCACTACGACGACCATCACTTTACGGCCAGATTTTTCCAGCTCGGTAAAGAACGCATCCAGTTCATCAAAGAACTTCTGCGCCCGCGCTTTGTAATCTGCGGTTTTGCTGACGCCCGGATAATGGTTGCCGTCATGCAGTGGAAGCGTGTTGTAGAACGTGGCGCTGCGAGTGTTTTTATCTTTTTCGGTGACGTCCAGCCAGCGGTTGAGTACGGCGGCATCGTCATAGACTGGCGAACCATCAAAGCCCAGCAGAATAACCGGAAGATGGGTTTGATCCATCAATTCCGCCTGCATACCACCGTTTTCGCGGACTTCTTTCAGAAAGCCGCCGAACTGGCCGTTATGCCCCAGCATCAAATGCTGGGTGAAGCCAAGTTTTGAAAGGTTATCAAATAGGTAACAGTCATTGTTTGCCGGTTGATACAGATTGGTATGCGATGTCTGACCACAACTGGCGCGCAGCAAACGAATTGCTGCCGGACCACTGTACGAGGTTGCAGAGTTGAAGTTTTTAAACTCAATATCGAAATGCGACCATAACGGATGCGACATCAGCCCGGCAGTTTCAATATCTGACCAGGAGAGAGAGCAAATGTTAATAACCAGAAGCTCAAATGGCTGGGCGTCAGCCGGAAGCGTAGACGGGAAAGGCGTCTTGCGTTTCGCTTCGGCGTTATAGAAATTACTCAGCCAGGCATTGAGGTTCGCGGTTGTCGGTGGGGCGGTTTGTGCAGGAATATCACCGACCACCGGCGTGCCGCCTGCGGCTGCGATAGTTGCTGCTGCGTTACCCCCTGTCGTCGTCACTGTGGTGGTGGGTTGACCTGCAGGCCACAGAGAGAAACTTGGTCCCGCCAGGGTAAGTACGTTTAGCCACACCAGAATAGCGACCACAAAAATGGTGACGCGAATCCACTGCGACAGAAATAACCAGGCCACAAACAGTACAAAAACGGCGCCGATCATCTGCCAGTTAATAAAGCGAGTGATAAGGTCGATTAAATAATCAGCGCTGAAACCCGCTACCTGCGATCCCTGACTCATTATGCTTTCCGGGCCGGGCAGCCATGTGTCATGCCAGAACAAGGCAAAGCCGATCGGTAGGGCTATCCAGTGGCGCAAGCGATGCAGGTTGTAGCGTGGAATCGGCATCAGCAGAAATGCAGCAAACACCAGATTAAGCAGCGGATGGAAGTTCAGATATCCCGCCCACAACAGGCCGAACTTGACCAGAAAATAGAAGTTCCAGCCAGAAAGTCCGCGCCAGTATTGCCACAGGGAAGAAGGCATGGCGGTATTTGGGGTAAATTGAGTCATTTTTGGGTTGCCCTGGCTTTTTTCGCGCGGCGTAACGTACCGACCGGTTTAACATAACGAGGTTTAGCAAATAACAGACGTAGAGTGTCACGAATACGTCGCATTGAGTGTCGCGCCAGATAGCCCAGAGGGAAAAATATCAGCGCACAAACGATAATAATTTCAATGATATCGCTGATAGTCATCATGATGAATGCTCCACTGCATCACCTAATAGCCGCAGAGGTTCCGGTTTGCGTCGCCAGTTGCGACCGTCGTGCTCGGCATTGATTACTGGGGTGGAACTCTGTGTTAAAGGCAGCGGTATGCCCCATTGTTCCGGGGCCAGTAAACGCATTTGTACCAGTTCAGCGCTGATTTGATCATCTTCAAACCAGACCATACGGTTAGAGAAAATGTCACCGGTAGGTAGTGGGAAAATATGATTCAACGCGGTATCCAGATCGTTAATCCGGCAGAACGAGAGGAATAGCACCAGCCGATTGCCGCCAATCGTCATAATATCGCCTGTGCGATTTGGACGGCACAGCGTCAGGG
>NZ_BBMY01000212.1 GCF_000759775.1 Escherichia albertii NBRC 107761 = DSM 17582 | reverse complement strand
ACTCCCAGTCAGGTTGATCAAATGATGACACCTGATTATTGGTCTTGTAATCTGTGTTATTGTTCTTATTTGCAGCATTTTCCTGTTGCTGTATGCCTGATACATAATCCTTGTCACAAAGAACCCCGGGTATCAGACAGGAAGTCCCACCCTCTCTAAAAACAGCATGAGATGTGGCATGTCCCTGCATGGTGAGCTGGCTATTTTTAATGTTAATGTCATTTGTAATATCAACATTACCGTCCAGAATCAGGCGACTATTATCTTTTTTGGTATCAAGCTGGTGGTTTATCTCTGTATTACCTGAAACAGAACCATGATACATATAGTTTGACTGATTATTAACAGAAAGCGCTGCTTTCTGCACAGCACTATTTGTTATGAGCGCCCCTGTATCGGTCGCTGCAATTTTATTAAAACTTTGATTGTAACCGTTTAAATCAAGAGTTCCACCATTTTCAGTAAAGAAAATACCTCTATAATCATTATTTGGGTTAAGCGCTGCGTCATGATTAATTTTTACAACACCATGACCACTGGCCATATAAATATTATTAAATGCATTGGCGCTATTTAATACAACAATGCCATTGCCAGTTTTCAGATTATTACCTTGAGAAACATTAACGTTCAGCGTACCTGCACCAATTTTATGCAGGTTATCACCAGCAACCCCTTTCACATTCCAGTCGACTGTAGTATTTTCACCAATATCCAGCCCAGCACCTTTGAATGTTTTATTCTCACCAGTGACGGTGTAATGATGCCCGGAATCAAAAATGAGGCCACCAGAGCCAATGTTTACGTTATTGTCAAAATTAATATTTCCGCCACCACTAAAACTTAGATCCTTATAGTGATTATTATTTTTTTCCACTTGTATTTTATTGCCAACTAACGTAAAGCTGTCACTATTAAGCGACATTGTATTATTGTTTAACTGGACTTTTTGAGTAAATTTGTTTTTTAAACCATTAACCGTATTTTCATCATACTGATTAAAAAGAGACCAAACATTTGTACCATCGCTTGCTATCCCATACAGAGTACCAAGCATAACCCATTCTTTTTTTTACATTATCATACAGATAGAAACCGGAACCACTGTCGCCCCCGGTAGTTTCATTATAAAAAGCAGTGGTATTATTATATGGTCTTTTATTATTCCAGTTAAACTGAAACATTGAGGCACTTAATAAAAGAGGATTATATGCCTGTCCTGTATTATATGAAGAACCATTTTGAATGGTAGAAGTGATTCCGGCACCGACTCTGAAACCAATAATTTTTTTTTCGCCATTGATATCTACACCATAACGCTCAAGGGCATCATGATTATTGAGTGAGAAGTCTACGGAATTTTTTACACCAGAGGTTTCAACAACAAATTTATCAAGTCTGGTTACTGCAAAATCCCCCTTTGTCATCCTGTCTACATATTTATATGAACTTTGTCCCCAATTTTGAGTGCTTACTGCATGATGGGCAGTTCCGTTATGGGTTGCGGTAACACTATATGCGCCCCCAATAGATGTAGTTGCACCTTTATTTGAGGCTGGCGAGAAATCGGGAATTGGAACTTTTGGGAAATTGAACGTCTGACCATTCTTGAGTTGAATTGATACATCGGTCGCTCCTGCTTTAAACACTCCCTTATTTTGTGCAAGGTCTAAATAATCTCTTGCCCAAACATTATTGATATTTAGCTGAGCGGCCTGTGCAGTGCTCAAAAAAACACCACACAGTGATAAATTTAATAATGCCAAAAGACTGCCACGGGCAGCTTTCTTCATTACTCTGGAGGCCAGTTCGGATACTGCAATCATTACCCCTGTCGCGTGACAATATTTTAAAGCGTATATTTTATTCATAATTTTTTCACATAATGTTTTTATCACCAGATCTGGAGTCCATTATGAAATCAATTAGATAAAAACAATTTTAGCATTGATAACAAAGCTCTCAACCATAAGAGCTACAGACTAACAACTCGCCAATGTTTATATCTTATGAAAACGTCCAAATCAATCCGACAAACAAACAATAAACAATAAACATCCATTTAATTATTAAAAAACAACCTTATTGCATTTAATTACCAATTAGAAAAACATGCAAATAAAAAAACATATTTAATTCTATCTATTATTCTTTCGATTTCAATCATAAAGAGGGGCGGATATGATAAAAACCTTTCCGATAATTAGAGCGGATTTACTCTCAATGACCTGAAATATGGTAGTTCTGGTTGATGATAATGTTTTAGTCTCTGGACCTGGTTTTGTACCGTATTCCAAACACTGAACTCCAGCATCAGGGAGTTTGGAAGAGTCGGTATCAGCCACATTTTATATGTGGG
>NZ_BBMY01000213.1 GCF_000759775.1 Escherichia albertii NBRC 107761 = DSM 17582 | reverse complement strand
GAGTAGAGTAAGAGGCAGGGCGTAGTCGGACTATTTCCCTGCCTCTCCTCCCCGAACCGGACGTGCACCTTTCAGCGCATCCGGCTCTCCATTTAAATGCTGGCGAACGCCATTGCCACTTCTGTAAAGCGCGATGTATACGTGTTTCTGGTCTCCGTCCTCAGATAGGGATTACCTTCGGGTAGCCGCCAGCGGAACAGCTTCTTGCCTTGCCCCACCAACCGGTACAGTATTTCGCCGCTGAGCTTGCCGTGATTGGTTTTACCAAATAAAACCCACGTTTTGCTCTGACCCGGTTTCGGTGATTTACACCACCACCTCATCAGGGAAGCGATACCTGTACGGTATTTGCGGGCCAGCCAGTGAGCCAGCTTCCAGAACACGACACGGTCGATATAACTGAAGACTTTGGCCTTAAAATCAACGAACTGATAGAACATGGCCCAGCCTTTCAGTTTTCGGTTGAGTTGTTCAGCCATATCGACTTTGCTTTCACTGTAGTTGCCTGATAACAGTGCTGTCAGCGATGCGGCGAAGTTTCTGGCTTTCTCCTGCGGGATCGTTGAGACCACTCGCATCTCGCCATAACGACTGCGTTTGCGAATGATCCTGTGCCCCAGAAAGATAAAGCCGTCATTAACATGGGTGATTTTAGTCTTATCCATGTTCAGCCTGAGTTTCAGACTGCCTTCGAGCACACCCCGACACTCCTCCCTGATGGCTTCCGCCTGTGCTTTGGTGCCTTTGACGATGAGGACAAAATCATCGGCATAGCGGCAGTACGCCACCGCGGGTTTCCACTGCCAGTTTTCTCTGACCGCCGTACTTCGGCCCCGTTGGATACTGTTATTCCAGTACCACCGATCTTTTCTGGCTTTCCCGCTCAGGTAGCGCTCATGCAGGTATTGATCGAACTCATTCAGCATGATGTTCGATAATAGCGGCGATATAACACCGCCCTGTGGCACACCTTCACTGGCCGCCCGAAAGAGACCGACATCGATATGTCCCGCCTTGATGGTTTTCCACAGCAGAGTCATGAAACGTGCGTCACTGATCCTGCGGCGTACAGCCTTCATCAGCAGTCGATGATGTACGGTGTCGAAGTAACTGGACAGGTCGCCTTCAATCACCCAGCGTCCCCGGGTTTCACCACAGTCTGTGAGCTGTAATTTCACCGTGCGGATAGCGTGGTGGACACTGCGCTCAGGCCGGAAGCCATATGAGAGCGTATGAAAATCACTCTCCCATATCGGCTCCATCGCCATCAGCATGGCCCGCTGAACAATACGATCCCGCAACGCGGGGATACCCAGTGGTCGCAGTTTGCCGTTGCTTTTAGGGATGTAAACCCGTCTGGCGGGCAAGGGCTGGTAGTGGCCTGAGAGTAATTCATCCCTGAGGATTTGCAGCTCAACAGCCAGTCTGGCCTGTAGCATTGTTTTGTTCACGCCATCAACGCCGGGGGTATGGGCCCCCTTTGATGAAAGCGTGATCCGCGCCGCTTCAGCCAGCCATTCTGGTTGTGTTATCAGACGCAGCAGCCGTTGAATCCGTAGGGACGGATCGGTGACTGCCCATGTGGCAAGCTTGCGTTGCATTTCGCTGATTATCAAAGGTCTTCACCTCGTTAGGTCAGTTAATTCACGTCGCAAACACATTCAAACTGCTTCCCTTCGCCATGTAATGGGCTTTCCCCATCGCGGACTACTACGGAAGCTCCGCCAGCCAGCGCGTCATCGGAGCCATGCCCCCTTAACATCCGTCGCTGACCTTCCCCGGTTTACCTGCCTGGACTCAGGCATACTGAGGAGGCTGCCCGTCGCACTCTTTATCCTTGCTTGCCGCAAGTTGGCAGAAGTCAGCAACGCAAGCGTGATAGACGCTGCTGCCCCGGTGTTTCGCATACATGTCAAAACACCTTCGACCGGCAGTGCTTACGTATCACTGCCAGTTCCTCCTGCACGGCCTGTCAGATCACGTAGGCCGTGGTGACGTTTTCAACCCACAGAGGCGGATTAACGGGTTCATGTTCTTCAGCCTTTCAGTACTTAACCTTGAGGATCATCTCGGCTTAGTGATCTCGCCTCAATCCCCGTTGTCAGCGGGTTACATCACCCTGCGGGCATGCCGCAGGTCACTGCCGCTCAGGTTCTCCACCGTCACACCCGGTGGGATTGTTGGGTTTCTCATCGTGAGTTACCGGTTCAATATTCCAGACAGACTCGCGGTTCATTTAAGCATCCATGCCCGCCCTGAACTCCGGGCACAC
>NZ_BBMY01000214.1 GCF_000759775.1 Escherichia albertii NBRC 107761 = DSM 17582 | reverse complement strand
CACCCTTGAAAGTGATTTTACCGGAGCCCTGATTAGGGTCGTCTGCCAGTACATTAAAAGCAACGCCTGATAATAGTGCAGTTGCAACAACAGACAGGAGCATTTTTTTAGACATGAATATAACCTTTGCTAAATTAAATATTGTAAGTATGCATGGGATAACATATATTTTGTGTCTATGTTTCCCTGTTTACAAACATAACATGCTGAAATGATTTTCAGCTTGTTATATTTACTAAATTTAATTTTTAGGGAAACTTAAAAAATATTGTTGGTGAATAAATTTGCTCGTAAAAACATCATTTTGTGGTGCTGTTAAGCAAATCTATTCGCTGTAATTATTGATTTTTGGATATAATATTCAAAAAAAGATTTTTGCTATACCTTTTGTGCTGTTCATTTTTTTTTGCAAAAAAGCCAGGAACGATAAATAGACGAGTTTATTCAGGCCGCCATAATCCGCAGAATGATATTCTTTAACTGCTTTATATATTCTATTTCCACGTGCATGATTAATTCTGATGTTAATATTTTTATAAATATCTCAATTATATTAGGTGTGTAGCTAAGATTTAGCTTTGTTTGATTGTATGATCAAAATCATATACATCTTTGGATATTTTGTGGTTATATGAATATATCGAATGGCGTGGATATTTTTTGTAATATCACAACGTTGGGAATGTTAATGAGAAGGTTAAAAGGATGTATATTTCCTGGTGCTGGATTGTATTGATTGCTCTGGTTGTGGTGGGATATTTTCTGCATTTGAAACGTTATTGTCGGGCGTTTCGCCAGGACAGAGACGCTCTGCTGGAGGCGCGGAACAAATACTTAAACAGTGCGAGAGAAGAGACAGCAGAAAAATTGAAATAGGACTTTAGTGAAGCCAGCAGATGTTGTCCATATGCTGGACAACATCTGGCGTTGTTTTCAGCCGATTCCCGCCGTTTGTAGCAGCACCAGGCTGAAGCCCATTACAGACATCCCGCACAGTACGCCGTAGCTGGGGTTATTATTGGGATCGATCTCTTTGGCCAGCGGCATTAATTCGTCGACAGAAAGCGCGACCATAATTCCGGCGACTGCCGCCATAATTGCTGCCATAACGACTGGTGATATCATGCTGCCGAGGATCAACCACGCCAGAATGCCGCCGAGAATTTCCGCCAGCCCAGAAATACCCGCCCACAGAATCGCCGTTCGTTTCGAGCCCGTTGCCGCGTAAACTGGACCCGCCACCGCCAGACCTTCAGGAATATTGTGTAATGCGACGGCCAGAGCGATGCCAAAGCCCAGCTCCAGGTTGCTGCTTGCCGTCACAAAGGTGGCGATCCCTTCCGGGAAGTTATGCAGGCTGATGCCCAGGGTCAATAAAATAGCGGTGCGTTTGATCGATTTTGGCAACGGTTGCACCGATTTTTGCATTAAATCTTGTGGATGGGCATGGGGTAACATACGGTCCAGACCAAAATAGCCCAGCAGACCGAAGATAAACATCCCATACCCCAATACCGGTGACATTCCTTCGGCGGCTAATGCGGCGGGGAGCATTTCCATCAACGAGATGAGTAGCATAATTCCTGCCGCAAACCCCAGCGAAAACGCCAGTAATCTGTTCGAGGGTTTTTGCCCAAGAACGCCGAGAAACGCGCCAATAAATGTGGCTGCCCCCGCCAGTATGGTCAGAGTGAGAGGTACTGACATCGACAACTCCTTATAAACCTTCGCCTTCAGGCAGATCTTCAAAATAACTGATGATGATCATCATTGTTATCCGGGTTCTTACTCCGTCGAACAAGCGTATTGTGAGGATATCAAAATGACACCTTTAGTTAAGGATATCATCATGTCTTCAATACGTATGCCAGCATTGTTTTTAGGTCACGGTAGCCCGATGAATGTGCTGGAAGATAATCTGTATACCCGTAGCTGGCAGACGTTGGGGATGACATTGCCACGTCCGAAAGCGATTGTCGTGGTTTCCGCGCACTGGTTTACCCGAGGTATGGGGGTTACTGCGATGGAAGCACCGCCTACTATTCATGACTTTGGCGGCTTTCCTCAGGCGCTTTATGACACTCATTACCCTGCTCCCGGATCGCCTGCACTGGCGCAGCGACTGGTCGAACTGTTAGCTCCTGTCCCAGTGACGCTTGATAAAGATGCCTGGGGTTTTGATCACGGTTCCTGGGGCGTGCTGATTAAGATGTATCCAGAAGCAGATATTCCAATGGTGCAGTTGAGTATCGATAGGGTG
>NZ_BBMY01000215.1 GCF_000759775.1 Escherichia albertii NBRC 107761 = DSM 17582 | reverse complement strand
TGTTCCGGGCGATCCCAGTAAGTACGGCGAGAATAGTTGAGATAGACAGAGACGCCGGCATTGGCAAAATTCTGGTTATAAGTGACCGTGTACATCTCTTTATCGTTGCCCGTGCGCGCGTAATCGGCGTTATTCGCATCGAGATACTCGCTCATGGTCATGTAGTTCTTTTCCGAGAAACGATAGCCAGCAAAGGTGATGCGGCTGTTCAGTTCGTCGAAATCTTTGGCATAGCTCACGCGAAATGAGTTGCCATTCTGCGCCCCCTTGCCATAAGCGTTATTGTCGTCCAGTTGTGCATGGGCGTGCGTGACGTCAAACGCCAGCGCGCCAAGCAGCGCTAAATCTCGTCCAACGCCCAGTGCCAACGACTGATAGTGATTGTCTGCCAGCGCGCCGCCGTACAGCGACCAGCCATCGGCGACACCCCAGGAGGCTTCACCGCCGGAGAAAAAGCCGCTTTCAACATGGTGATCCCAGTCCTGTGGGCGCCCCATCATCACTTTGTAGCGCACTCGTCCCTCGCGGGTCAGGAAAGGCATGGAGGCAGTACTGACGTCATACTCCTGTATCTGCCCATTTTGTTCTTCAATACGCACATGCAGCGTGCCGGACACCGAGTCGCCGATATCCTGAATACGGAACGGTCCGGCGGGCACCTGTGTTTCATACAGCACGCGTCCCATCTGTGTGACGGTCACTTTCGCCGTACTGTGGGCCACGCCGGAAATATCCGGGGCGTAGCCACGCAGGTTGGGCGGCAGCATTTGATCGTCGGAATTGACGCTGGCGCCGATGTAGCTGAAGCCGTCAAAAATATCAGAGTTGAGGAAATCCTCCCCAATGGACAGTTTGGCTTTTAAGGACGGCAGTGCGCGCCAGGCGTAATAACGGCTCCACTGCCAGCTTCTTTCCGTACCGTCGCTGCTTTTATCATCGCTATTGCGAGTGTGCTGATAGTCGCTTTGCCAGTCGGCGCGCAGGCGCCATGCGCCAAGGTTGGCGCCCACAGTACCGTTGCCGCTGACATCATAGTTATTTTCGCCGTTGTCTTCCTGATGCCGGGTTTGAGCGTTGATACTGTAGTCGGCAATAAGCCCTGGGATACCATCATCCCAGCGCGAAGGGGGATCCCAATCGTTATCGGCGTATTCGAGGTAAGCCTGCGGCAGAGAGATGACTAATGCCGACTGGCTGAGATCGCCCTCAACCGTCATCCCATCTAACTGACCTGACTTCAGACACTGACCGTCATGCGTCCATTGTAAAGCTTTGGCGATATCGTCTTTCAGACCAAACAACGCGACCAGCTCCGGCGTCAGGCAGGCATAACTTTTACTGGCGTCATTCTCTGCAGCGTACCAGTAAATATCATATTCGTTGGGTAACGGTTGTTTATTTACCAGAACACGTAAATTATATTTCCCGGGTTCAACGTAGCCTTTATGAGAAAAGCGACCAAGGTCGATTTTTGTGTCGCCTTTTAATTCCAGAAAACGGGGGTCAAATTGAATGGTATCATCGGCCCATGCATTAAACTGGCATCCTGTTATCGCCAGAGCGATATACCAGGGCAGCCCACGTAAACGAAATAAAGAGTGGTCAGGCATACACGTATCATCCGTGATTATAATAGTTTAATGGCGATATATTGAGGCCCCATAGCGTAACGCCATGGGGCAACCACATTAGAGATAGGTAATCTGGAAGGTGGTAAGGGTTTCAAAGGCGCCCAGATCGGCCTGTGTAGCTTCACCCACTAACCAGGCTTTAAATTCCAGAGTCTGTTTAGCTTTGCCTTTGCCAGTAGCGGTATCCATCACAATACTCTGTTTGATAGGCTGACCCACTCTATAACCAGCACCCGCTTTATCGCCAATCACCAGGCTGACGTTTTTCATTTCACGTCCCGTATCCTGGCTAAACAGCGCATAGTTATCGGTATTCGGGCCAGTATAATTCGTACCGGTGAATGTCGTTTCCATAGTGGTTTCAGTGCCGAATGCACAGTCCTGCAAACGGATCTGGAAAGATTTCGGTGTAGACGTGGTGTTTAAGATCGCGCTGGCGCCAATATCACCCATGTCGACTTGCAGTTTGTGATCGTCAGGAATAATAGAGCAGACAGAATCTTCCAGCGTACCGTAGAAACGCGCGGTACCGTTGTTAGCGGCAAAAACAGAAGCAGAAGAAAGCGCACCCATGACCAACGCTGCCGCAACGGCAGTTTTAACAAACTTACTCATTATTCAT
>NZ_BBMY01000216.1 GCF_000759775.1 Escherichia albertii NBRC 107761 = DSM 17582 | reverse complement strand
GGTGGTTATCGGGCGGCAGGGGTAAAAAGAATAAAAAAATCCCGCAGAGTTGCGGAACTGCGGGAGCGTTACGAAGATTAACTATAGAGAATTATTCTTATGTCACGACAAAAACATTAACTCAGAGAGGGAGAATGTGCCGTTCTTTTCAGGGAGAAAGGATTTATCGTCCTGAGGAATAAAGGTAAGGGGCCCGCCCCTTACCTGACTGATTATTGAATGATGCCGCAGGCCATTCTCGCACCACCACCGCCCAGGGGCTCCGGATGGTCATGATGGTTATCACCGCCAGCATGAAGCATGAGAGAACGCCCTTTAATCTCTTTTAATGAGTTCAGTCTCGGGGCCAGGACCGGGTAGTTCGCTTTTCCGTCATGCGTCACGAACAGCGCAGGGAGGTCGCCCAGGTGTCCATCCGGAGACCAGGGGCCAAGATGTTTGCCGGTGTTTTTCGGGTCAAAGTGACCGCCAGCCGATAATGCTGCGACCGGTTTTCCGTCTTTCAGTGCCGGGGCGCAATTTCCTTTTTCGTGCACATGAAAACCATGAATGCCTTCAGACAGAGAGTGAAGGGCTGGTGTGAACAGCAGACCGTAGGGGGTCTCCTGAATGGTTATTTTTCCAATGCTGACTTCTTTTCCGTCAGCACTGACAAGGTTCATTGGGACTTCCTGTTCTGCTGCGTATCCGCATGATGCTGCTGTCAGCATGGCAATGGCAGCAATGATTTTACATTTCATAAAACCCTCATTAATTCCGTTAACAGACTGAGCTTGCTGGTTACAGGGTAACAAACAGCGTTCTGATGATATCGCGCAATAGCTGTGCAGTATCCTATCACTGCGATTAATAATACCAATTGAGAGGAACATTATGGGTAAAGGTGGCGGCAGGGCGCACACACCTCGTGAGGCGAAGGACAATCTCAAATCCACGCAGATGATGAGCGTGATTGACGCCATTGGTGAAGGGCCGATTGAAGGTCCGGTGAAGGGGCTGCAGAGTATCCTGGTGAACAAAACCCCGCTGACGGACACGGACGGTAATCCTGTGATACATGGTGTGACCGCGGTCTGGCGCGCCGGGGAGCAGGAGCAGACACCACCTGAAGGCTTTGAGTCCTCCGGGGCGGAAACCGCACTGGGCGTGGAAGTGACGAAGGCAAAGCCGGTGACGCGCACCATTACATCCGCGAACATTGACCGCCTGCGGGTCACCTTCGGGGTGCAGTCACTGGTGCAGACCACGTCAAAGGGTGACCGAAACCCGACATCCGTCCGCCTGCTGATTCAGTTACAGCGTAACGGTAACTGGGTGACGGAAAAGGATGTCACCATTAACGGCAAGACCACCTCGCAGTTTCTGGCGTCGGTGATTCTGGATAATCTGCCTGAGCGGCCCTTTAACATCCGGATGGTCCGGGAGACAGCGGACAGCACCTCGGACCAGCTGCAGAATAAGACGCTGTGGTCGTCATACACCGAAATCATCGATGTGAAACAGTGCTACCCGAACACGGCCATTGTGGGGATGCAGGTGGATGCGGAGCAGTTTGGTGGTCAGCAGATGACGGTGAACTACCATATCCGCGGTCGCATCATCCAGGTGCCGTCAAACTATGACCCGGAAAAACGCACGTACAGTGGTATCTGGGACGGCAGTCTGAAACCGGCATACAGCAACAATCCGGCCTGGTGTCTGTGGGACATGCTGACTCACCCGCGCTACGGCATGGGAAAACGTCTGGGGGCGGCGGATGTGGACAAGTGGGCGCTGTATGCCATCGGGCAGTACTGCGACCAGATGGTGCCGGATGGCTTCGGGGGCACCGAGCCGCGGATGACCTTCAATGCGTACCTGGCACAACAGCGTAAGGCGTGGGATGTTCTCAGTGATTTCTGCTC
>NZ_BBMY01000217.1 GCF_000759775.1 Escherichia albertii NBRC 107761 = DSM 17582 | reverse complement strand
GGGGCGACATCCTGTTTTCCGGCCTCTCACGCAAAAATACCCTGATCTATAATAACGAAATCAGTTTCTTATTTTGGCGGTAGTTTTTTACGATTCTTTGCCAACTGGAATCCTTCAGGCAATGGCTTGAATTTATCGCCATCTTTAGACCAGCGTTTTGCCCTGCTCTGGAATGCCCTTAACGCATCGATATCCAGCGTTGCAGCAACCACAAAGTCATTATCACCGCCCTTCACGCGGGCAATATCGCGCATAAAGGATTCTTTTGCCGGAGAACGTACCCGGCTGTCGCCATATTTTCGGTTATTCACCAAGATGGTATAGGCATGAACATCCAGCGCTGCTGATTCAATCAACGATGCAAACGTATCCAGATCTTTATTCCAGCTCAATACCATCAATGCGTCGACCGCGCCCTGAAACCGGATCCTTGCTTTGCTGTTCTGGAGTTCAGAGCAAATCATAACGCCAAAATTGACGCCGTGATGAATATATACAGGTTTACGATGTTTCGGATTAAGCGTTGAAAATGCCCAGGACTTACCAAACGTTGAAAACAATGCCTCATCTTCACCTACAGCGGGTTCCAGCTTGGGTTGCCATATTTTGACACTCGCCGGATAGCCGAGTCGGTTATCTGACAGGACAAGCACTGCTTCACTCTTCAGTTGATTATCGTCAAAGTGGCGGTATTCCGTCCCCGCAATCAGACTGATACCCGCCGAACTCAAACGATCGGCAATACTGTTAACCCAACGTAACGGAATTGAAAGCTCAGGGAATAAAACATAATCGGGTTTAGGCGACAGTTTCAATGTTGCATTAACCAGTTCAGAAATCCGCTGATACCTTGAACGGGACAGGTTAGATTTGTTACAGGCCATTTTAGCCCAGTCGTCCTCATCGGTTTTGATGCTGGTTAGCGCAACGACAATTTTATGTTTCCTGTCTGTACCAATATGAATGAATTTCTTAGGCCGAACTGTTTTTGTCGCTTCGTCTGAGTCTTGCTCCGATGCCAGCAATGTCGGTTTGATCCATACTCCACGTAATGCTTGCGTATATTTGGCCCAAATAGTGGACGGCCTTCCATCTGAGTTTTTGTCGTATCTGGAGGGTAATCCAACACATTCGGGGGCCAGTTCAGATATTTCAGCGGGTGTTAAAGGACGTGTAGGGAAAATGTAAGGTAAGTAACTCTCATTCTTACGATTTCCTTTAGCCACTTTTTCCAGTCGGGTATTCTTGGTTGATTTCAAAAATAGCTTAATAACATCAATATCAATAAGCGATGAAGTGCTCATTAATTTCAGTATTTTAGCTTCTTTTTTACTATCACGCTGATTAACAAGTTTTTCTGCGGACTGACTCTTTACGATCTGTTTATAAGGTTCTTTTGCTAAGTCAGCCCGAGCTACCAATGGCACTTTTAAATAAAAGTCTGCTGAATCAAAACGAAGATCCAGTAAATCCTTTAGGTTTGTCAGGCTTTGTGAAATATGATTAAAAAATGTATCCGCAAGACACTCTTCTTTCTTGGAATGTTTATCAAGAAATAATTTATCAGGATTGTAATATCGTGTTGCTGCATCAACAAATAGCCAGCTTAAGGTGCCTTTTATACAACGCCAAAGATCATTTACTGCTCGAGTTTTGCAACCATTTATAGTCACTTCCTTGCCTGAGGTAATCACCGAGGCCAGCAGATTGATGGATTCGTAAGCTTTAAGTACAATTTTTTCCGCGTGCTGCCATTCATTCATACTGATAGCAAAGCCAAGCAACCTTGGCAGATAACTAAAATGTGCAAATAGATTATCGGCCCTAAGAATATGGTTGTAGGCAAACTGGG
>NZ_BBMY01000218.1 GCF_000759775.1 Escherichia albertii NBRC 107761 = DSM 17582 | reverse complement strand
CAGGGCAAGATTACGAAATCCCGCTCCCCGCAAGGACTGACGCTAGGTAGTTTCTGTCCATGGCTGCTTTTCGCATCTTACGTCTTAACCCTGCCCTGAATACCTTATCTTTCGTTAAAATATTAATAGCAATGTGTCGTATCCCTGAAAATAATTCTGCTGCGTTTCCTCTTCTTATTTTGCAGTCGTCTTCATTCATTACCACGTCCAGGCGCCAGTGCAACTTATTCTCCACGTGCCAGTGATTTCGGATCGCTGTGGCGAACTTCTCCGCGGTTAAATCAGCAGAACTGATATAATATCTGACCGTCATTTCTGGTTCTTTCTTTTGTTCTGCTATTATTGAACGAAAGGAGACTGCCACACATAATTTTTTCAGTCCTTTCCATTCAAACGTGAAATCAATAAGTTCATCAGGGACATCGCAAACAATATGAAGGCGGATTTCTTCTCTGCCATGACTCTTTTCACTAATTGCGTAACTGTCATGCTCTGGATTATTTAATTCTTTCAGCGGAAATTTTTCCTCAAAGGCTTTATTAAGCCGCCCCTGATTTCCTTTTACAGCGAATAAATAATCACCTCCCTGTTTTTGTATCTTCTCTGCAATATCTTTCTGGCAACCCATCGCATCAGTTGTGATAATTTTTCCTTTAATATCCAACATGTTAAGAAGTTCAGGGATAGCTGTAATCTCACTGGATTTCTCATCCGTCTTGATCTGTCCGATGACCAGACTGTGCATTGTTGAGAACGCACTAATGACATGAATCGCTCCCCTGCGACGACTCTTATCATAAGAGTGCCGGAGCGTTTTTCCATCAATTGCGATGACGTCTTTATCATCTGAAGAATGACAATCACGCATCCAGTTAATAAAGCACTCATGAAATTTTGCAGGACTGATACAGGATACAACTCTGGCAATGGTATCGTGAACAGGAATACCATTTTCAAAATCACCATATTGCTTCAAAAAATCGAGATGTGTTTCCCCAAAATCCTCTATATCTTCCCAGCCTTCTGCACCAGAAATGACGGCGCAAATAGTCAACAGTAGAATATCCGACAATTTATGTTCCACTTTCCAGGCTTGTCTGTAATCGGGGATAACAGAAATATGCTCTATCAATTTTTTAATTTCCATTTTATTCTCCTTAATTATGTAAGGAGTATTTGATCATGTATAAGCAATAAAAAACAGCTTTAGGTTATGAGGAATATCTCAATTTTTAAACATAAAATGCGAATTATTTAGTACAAAAAAGCAGCGTTACGTGATCTTTCCCT
>NZ_BBMY01000219.1 GCF_000759775.1 Escherichia albertii NBRC 107761 = DSM 17582 | reverse complement strand
CCATCATACACTAAATCAGTAAGTTGGCAGCATCACCAGCATGGAGAAGGAAAAAGGAACAGATGAGAATGAGCGAGAGACAGCCTTCCGTGACATTACGCAATTTCCCCAAGCAAGGTATCGATCAATTGACGTCCCGGCTCAACATTTCTGCTGACGCCCCGAAGTCGTTAATAGTGTTATATTTCACCTGAGATACGGCATTGACTCCTGCCGGCAACGAAATATTAAGTGACCCTTTCGCCGGTACCATGCCTGATTTTTCTATTTCCCGGCCATTTACAAAAAATTGATTAAACGTAATGTTGAAGACAGAGGGATTATCAACACGAATTTGATTACCCGTACGCGTAAAACGTAACTCGCCTGGTGCCGCCTTTACGTCGCCTTTTAATCCGGCTGGACGATAAAACAGTTTTATCCGTGTACGGACAGCTATCTGTAAAACATTTTTTTCTTCACTGCCTTCACTTTTAGACGGAATGGCTTTCACGTTTACCCAATAAACAGATTCACGATCCTGCGGCAATGAAGGTGTGATATTCACAATACGTAAAATATTATTTTTATCAGGATCGAGTTTGAACAGTGGCGGCGTAATAATAAACGGCGTTTTTTTGTTCCCACTTGCATCATCAACCCAAGACTGTATCAGAAACTCTTCTGTCTTATTATTGTTATTAACTGTCAGCGATGCTTCCTTTTTATTACCATCATAAATGACTCTGGTAGAGCTTAATGCTATTCCACCCGCCAGACATGACGATGAAAAACAAACAGAGAACACCAGAGCTAAACAGGTATTTTTCATCACTCGATCCATAACTTATTGAAAATACATGGCAGTGATGTCTCACTGCCATGATGAAACAATATGCGATTATTCGTAAGACAGGTTGAAGTCTACTTCCGCATTACCGTAACCAGTGGTAACGGTGTCTTTGGTAGAAACATAATTAGCAGTAAAATACAGAACGGTTTGACCGTCTTTTAGCGTAGTTTCCGCTTCACCAGAATTCAATTTAATCAGTGTATTGGTATTATCATAAATACCAATGCCCACACCTGTTGCAGCGCCTGCTTCGGTGCTAACGGAAACTAATTCACCGTTGCTATCGCTATCACCCACACAGTTAAAGCCGACTTTCACTTTTGTTTTACCAGAACCGGTATCACAATCTTCTAATTTGATTTCGAAAGGTTTAGACGGAGATTTTGCTCCTGCTGCGGTGAATACAGATTTTTGTACCTGACCCAGTACAACTTCTTGTTTCTGAGAATCAACAGACAGCACACAAGGTGTATCAACGATCTCACCAGTAAATTTAACAGTACCGTCGCCAGAATCTGCTGCAAATACGGAACCAGAAGTTAATGCGAGTGCGGATAAGGCAAAAACGACCTTTTTCATTAAAAACTCCATTTATTATAAAAATAACATTAAATAATAGATATTAATGCATTAAACATGCATCAATTTCGAAGGCCGGATTATACGGAGAGACAGGAGATAGGCAAGAAAATAAATTAAATCAAATAAAATATTAAATTAATGAAAGAATGCAAAACATAATATGAATCATAAGGTTGGTTTTTGTCATAAAAAGACATTGGATTTTTTTAGGAATAAATTAATACAAAATATCTATATTTTAAGTGCAAAATAATTCACAACATGAATATTTGATGAAAAAATCATCTCTTTTTCTACAACATACAAAAAAGAGG
>NZ_BBMY01000220.1 GCF_000759775.1 Escherichia albertii NBRC 107761 = DSM 17582 | reverse complement strand
AGAGCAGAAATCACTGAGAACGTCCCACGCCTTACGCTGTTGTGCCAGGTACGCATTAAAGGTCATCCGCGGCTCGGTCCCCCCGAAACCATCCGGGACCGTCTGATCGCAGTACTGCCCGATGGCATACAGCGCCCACTTGTCCACATCCGCCGCCCCCAGACGTTTTCCCATGCCGTAGCGCGGGTGAGTCAGCATGTCCCACAGGCACCAGGCCGGGTTGTTGCTGTATGCCGGTTTCAGACTGCCGTCCCAGATACCACTGTACGTGCGTTTTTCCGGGTCATAGTTTGACGGCACCTGGATGATACGACCGCGGATATGGTAGTTCACCGTCATCTGCTGGCCGCCGAACTGCTCCGCATCCACCTGCAGCCCCACAATGGCCGTGTTCGGGTAGCACTGTTTCACATCGATGATTTCGGTGTATGACGACCACAGCGTCTTATTCTGCAGCTGGTCCGTGGTGCTGTCCGCCGTCTCCCTGACCATCCGGATGTTAAAGGGCCGGGGAGGCAGATTATCCAGAATCACCGAGGCCAGGAACTGTGAGGTGGTCTTGCCGTTAATGGTGACGTCCTTTTCTGTCACCCAGTTACCGTTACGCTGTAACTGAATCAGCAGGCGGACGGTTGCCGGGTTACGGTCACCCTTTGAGGTGGTCTCCACCAGTGACTGCACCCCGAAGGTAACCCGCAGGCGGTCAATGTTCGCGGACGTAATGGTGCGCGTCACCGGTTTTGCCTTCGTCACTTCCACGCCCAGTCCGGTTTCAGCTCCGGAGGACTCAAAGCCTTCCGGTGGTGTCTGCTCCTGCTCCCCGGCACGCCAGACCGCGGTCACACCGTGTATCACGGGATTACCGTCCGTGTCCGTCAGCGGGGTTTTGTTCACCAGAATACTCTGCAGTCCCTTCACCGGACCTTCTATCGGTCCCTCACCAATCGCATCAATCACACTCATCATCTGCGTGGATTTGAGATTATCCTTCGCCTCACGAGGCGTGTGTGCCTTACCGCCACCTTTTCCCATACAGCCTTCCCCTGAATAAATTAACCGCCACTTGCCATTCCGTACAGAAGTCGGATATCCTTCGCCCGAAAAGCATGAAACACATTTCTGCCATGCTAAAGAGAAACCCCGGTATCAGCAGATACCGGGGTTTTCTTTCATGCCCACCGATAATCCTGTTGGTTAAAACCGGTAATGGCATAAAAATTCTGAATATCTTCACATTTTCACACACTGACTGTGGCGCGTATAATTTCTCTGCGTTAATTTTTTTGTCGTGATATAAGAATAATTCCTTACACTTAATCTTCGTAACTCTCCCGCAGTTCCTGTCCGCGATCACTGCGGGATTTTTTTATTCTTTTTACCCCTGCCGCCCGATAACCACG
>NZ_BBMY01000221.1 GCF_000759775.1 Escherichia albertii NBRC 107761 = DSM 17582 | reverse complement strand
CCCCAGATTGGTGGTATTAAACGCGCCCGCTAATACCCGTTTTTCCTGAATGCGGTCGCGAAATAAGGCGGTGAGAGTCTGTATTGCCTCGTTTTCATCATCACCGTCGCAGCGTATTTCCACCATTTTTCCGCCTTTTATTCCTGCGCGCATAATATTCATCATGCTGGTGGCATTAATATCATTGTCTTCATAGTGCAGCGTCACTTTACAGCTATATTTTTTGGCGGCTTTCGCCAGACAGGCCGCCGGACGTGCATGCAGGCCAGTGCTGTTTTTGACCACCACGGTCTTACTCAACATAGTGCTCCTCCCGATGATGTAATGGCATCATGCCTTCTTGTTGTAATTTCAACTGATACCAGGTTTTCCATTTGTGCTGATAACGCTGTAATTGATGGTATCTCGCCCGATTCGGTAACAAACGTTGGGCTATGGTGACTTGCGGCGGTGGTATATCTGGTGTTGCGGTTAATAAGGCTCCGACAGAAACTGCCTCGTTAAATGCAATTGCTTCAACCGGACGCTGTAAAATATCTGCCTTTAATTGCAGCCAAAGAGGATTATGGGTCGCCGGACCAATCACTTTTAACGTACTGGTGCCAGGCACATTAAAACAGGCAAAGCAGTTGGCAAATTCCATGGTTAATCCCAGTGAAATACTGGCAATTAACATATCGATATTTAACGTATCACCAAGTCCATAAAATAATCCTCGGGTATGGCGATTTTTATAGGGCGAACCTGAACCGCGAAGATGCGGAATAAAGACGGGAATGTCATCGAGCAACCAATTTCCCGCCAGATAATCCGCATGTCCGCGAGTGAGTGACGCGGCGATCTCCTCATCAGTTAGCCGGAACGTGTTACGCAGCCACTCCAGAGCGAAACCGCTCACGGGCAGAGACGCAAACAGGGTGAACTGGTTGGCGAGCGAATAACAGCTGTTTGCCAGCTTGTCACGTTTGGCCTGTTCATCCAGTGTCGGTTGTGTATCCAGTTGCAGAATCCCTTCAGTGGTCCCCGTCGAGTTAAGGATATCGCCCGGCATCATCTGCAATGCCCGCGCGCCCACCATATGGTCATGTCCGGCCAGCGTCACGCTGACCGGTTGTGTGAATCCCAGCGTTTTGCAGAGTGACTTGCTGACCCATCCGGCGTGTTCACCTGGTTGCACTAATGGCGCAAATGCCGAACAGGGGATATGTAACAATGCTGCTGCTTTCGCTGACCATTCACCTTTGCGCACGTCCAGACACAGTGTACGGCTGGCTAAGGTGATATCCGTACGTTGTTCGCCAGTCAGTCGCCAGAGCAGCACTTCAGGGGCATTTTC
>NZ_BBMY01000222.1 GCF_000759775.1 Escherichia albertii NBRC 107761 = DSM 17582 | reverse complement strand
CCACAGACGTGGAAAGTTCACACCAGCGTTATTGACCAGACCATCAATCCGCCCAAAGTGCTGAATTATTTGTGCAACAGTGTTATTTACTTGTTGAGCACAAGAAATATCTGTTGGCCAGAATTGATAGTCATGGTTATGTTCGCCAGCATGAATATCCACAACCTGGACATTCGCACCTTGTGCTAATAACTCCTCAACAATGGCATAACCAATTCCCGATGTTCCACCGGTCACAATAATTATCTTGCCTGCTAAATTTAACCATGTTTGCATCATTTTCTCTCCATGTAGATAAAGTGATCCCCCATAAAATGAATTATGTCGAATCAGAATAAATAGTGTTTATTGCAATAGTAATTCGGCTGTTTGGCAATTGGTAACTAAGCAATTAATATATTTACCGCGTAACGCGCCAAGAATTCCACTCAGCTTTTCTTCTCCCATGGCTATGCCAATCGAGTAACGTGCGTTCTTTAATTTATGGATTTCGATAGATAATGTTTTTTCGTTTATCTGAGTCTCGACGGTTACACCATTAATATCATAAAAGCGGGAACAGATATCGCCCGCAATTTGCCCTGCGTATAAATCGTCACTCTCTTCCCGACCATAAAAGGCGTGCCAGTTCGCACCGTCGCGTATTGCGGGCGAACCAATCCCAACTAACGCGATATCAATATTATTCCAGTAATCCGCAATAGTGCGAAAATGTTGTGATTGCATAATGCCGTTACGAATCAAAGCATTATCCAGTAATGCTGGAAAATCGGCGAGATGAGACTCCCCTTTTAGTTTTGCCGCCGCGCCGTAGGTGAGGGTATTCACATGGTAACGGCTTTCCAGTTTTCCCGAGGGGCCGCCAATGATAGGCACACAAATATGCTGGCGTGACTGGTTGGTGGTCGAAAGCCCTTCAACCATCGCCCGCACTGCACGCCCCCAGGAAAAACCGATGATATCGCCGGGTTCCAGCAGCCGCTCCAACATTTGCGCCCCTTGTACACCCAGCATTGCCAGTTGCTCTTCTTCTTGTTCATATTGGCAGGGCACCACTACCGCTTCTTTCAGACCAAATTTGTGCTTTAACTGTTGTTCCAGCCACAAGTTCTCGTTGTAGTTGTAATTGATAGAGATGCTCACCACGCCCAGTTCACGGCCGCGTTTTAGCAGGCGACTGATGGTCGTGCGATAAATACCTAACTCGCGGGCGATTTGCGCCTGAGTCATTTCCTGATCGTAATAAAGCTGCGCGGGT
>NZ_BBMY01000223.1 GCF_000759775.1 Escherichia albertii NBRC 107761 = DSM 17582 | reverse complement strand
TGTACGTCACGTCGCCGCACCATACCTGATTTGGCTCTGTCACTGCGAACTGCCGCCCAAGGTGATTCGGGATAGTGACATGTTCACGACCACCTCGTTTATAATGGTGCGCAGGCTGCTGGCAACTGACCAGTCCCAGTTCTTTCATGAGCCTGCCGGCAAGCCAGCGCCCCATTCTGAAGCCTCTCAGGGTTGCCATTGTGGCGATGCTTCTTGCCCCGGCAGAACCATGGCTGATGTTATGCAACTCAAGTACCTGACTGCGTAATACAGCCCGTCTGCCGTCTGGTTTTTCAGGACGGTTTTTCCAGTATCTGTAGCTGCTGCGATGAACCCCGAACACATGGCAGAGTGTGACCACAGGATAATGCGCTCTGAGTTTCCCGATTATCGAGAACTGTTCAGGGAGTCTGACATCAAGAGCGCGGTTGTAGATTCAATTGGTCAACGCAACAGTTATGTGAAAACATGGGGTTGCGGAGGTTTTTTGAATGAGACGAACATTTACAGCAGAGGAAAAAGCCTCTGTTTTTGAACTATGGAAGAACGGAACAGGCTTCAGTGAAATCGCGAATATCCTGGGTTCAAAACCCGGAACGATCTTCACTATGTTAAGGGATATTGGCGGCATAAAACCCCATGAGCGTAAGCGGGCTGTAGCTCACCTGACACTGTCTGAGCGCGAGGAGATACGAGCTGGTTTGTCAGCCAAAATGAGCATTCGTGCGATAGCTACTGCGCTGAATCGCAGTCCTTCGACGATCTCACGTGAAGTTCAGCGTAATCGGGGCAGACGCTATTACAAAGCTGTTGATGCTAATAACCGAGCCAACAGAATGGCGAAAAGGCCAAAACCGTGCTTACTGGATCAAAATTTACCATTGCGAAAGCTTGTTCTGGAAAAGCTGGAGATGAAATGGTCTCCAGAGCAAATATCAGGATGGTTAAGGCGAACAAAACCACGTCAAAAAACGCTGCGAATATCACCTGAGACAATTTATAAAACGCTGTACTTTCGTAGCCGTGAAGCGCTACACCACCTGAATATACAGCATCTGCGACGGTCGCATAGCCTTCGCCATGGCAGGCGTCATACCCGCAAAGGCGAAAGAGGTACGATTAACATAGTGAACGGAACACCAATTCACGAACGTTCCCGAAATATCGATAACAGACGCTCTCTGGGGCATTGGGAGGGCGATTTAGTCTCAGGTACAAAAAACTCTCATT
>NZ_BBMY01000224.1 GCF_000759775.1 Escherichia albertii NBRC 107761 = DSM 17582 | reverse complement strand
AAAACTCTTCCCGCTGTTCTTTCCATTCACCTGGAGGCAGATCTCGCGCCAGTGTTTCAACGTAGCGTAATTGCAGTGACCAGCCCAAACGACGGATGGTTAATCCATCCGCACGGCGCAGAGTATCGGCATTTTCACCCACGCTACCGGCAGCGGAAAGGACTTTAGCCGCGGTGGAGTGTTCCAGTTGATCCGGTGAAGGCATCAAGCGGTGTTCACTAGAAAGCTCGTAGATCTCCTTTTCGATACTGTCGAGCAGGTCTATTCCCGCCCGCCCCTGAAGCACGAAAAGTTTTTGCTTATCGGATTGTAACTGGATGGTAGTCTTACCCTGAAACTGCTCACCCTGCTGTATTTGCCATATCTGTTCTTGCCCGTTTTTCTGGCTAATGCAATCGTTGCCAAGCCGCTCTTGCAGCAATAACATAAATTCGTGATTATTAGTAATTTTACCTGTATCGCGTATCACGAGGAACATATCATCGACATAACGACCGTAGTGGATCGGCGATAGTTTCTCAATGACTAATTTATCCCACTGGTGTAGCAGTATATTAGATATGATCCGACTGGCCGTCAATCCAATGACCAGACCACCATTAATAACTGGTGTTTTGTACGCTATTTTCTTTCCAAACGTTGCTGCGCCGTCAGACCAGTGCTTTAAGAATATTGCTAACTGTTCAGTAAACGCTTTTTCATCCTCAGTCAGTTTTACGTTTAGCGCGTCACAGAGATCGTCAGAAGTTATAGCCAGTGGATCAATAAAATGATAGTAACTTTTTAAATCCAGTGAAGCGGCGATAATATCGTGATCTTTTTCCAGTTCGTCACGTATAGCTTTTAAGCCATCACCACGCCATTTTTGGTAGGGCTGGAAGTAGGAGCTAAAAGAACCCACAGCACTGATATGGAATGGATTATCCTGCTCATTGCTAAACAATTCATCATTACGAATACGTTTTAGCCGCGCGCCATAGCAACAGTTATCTAAGCTGGCATCAAATTTATGCCCGACCATGTTAATCCATAGCGCAGAGATAATGTGACTATCAACCGGGAAGTCGCCAATAATACGAAACTCTGGTATCAGATCAAAATTCTTAAATAAATGGTCGGCTGCTCGTTTAGGGTTAGAAAAATGAACGTGTCCATTTTTGGATTCATCTTTTTCCTTTGTGGTTAATTTTTTCGGCAATAAACGAAATTTGCCAATCAACTCCTTAGG
>NZ_BBMY01000225.1 GCF_000759775.1 Escherichia albertii NBRC 107761 = DSM 17582 | reverse complement strand
AAAATATTCAACATTGACCGGCTCATAGAAATAGACATAGCGGTCATTCAGATCGAGGTAATAATGAAACTTTTCCTCTGCCATCCCTAAGCCGATACCGTAATCATCCTGATGACGATTACCTTCCACCGCTTGATCAAATGCGGGTAATAGCGTTGCAGCTTCTACTATGGCTTCACAGTCTGATGCGGCAGTTTGTAATGTTCCGTGCAATGCCTGATAGCTATGAGCGGTCAGGTTTAGTCCGTGTGTATTATTGGCTGATTCAAAAGCCTCGCAGATGGCGCGTCGCTGTTCCGGCGACATCTCCGACTGTCCGGCAGCGAGCGCACGCATCATGTGTGCGGCAATACTTTGATTTTGATACTTGTCATAGAGAAAGGAAGAGTCCGCTTTCTGGACGATATAGCGCAGATAGGAGCTCATCGCTCTGTCGCTGGCGACAAGTTCAAAAATAAGGAAGGAAGATGTCAGCACAATGACACTTGCGGCGATAAAATGCCGGAGCATTCTATGGTGCAATTTCATGATAAATGGCACTCCTTCGGTTAGTGAAATGAGAAAACCAGATAAAGTTCGATTGCGGCCTGGCGCTGGGCCGCTAATTATACTCATCTCTACGCCGCTGGGGAGGGGAAATTTAGTGGTATTGGTAATAAATTGTATATCAAAGCCATGCAAAATGCATGGCCTGAATAAAATTGCACTCAAATTTGATGAATAATCACCTTGTTGCCACAGTTATGCTTTGCCTCACGCAACGCCTTGTCTGCTTCAGTCATAAGCAGTGAGATATTACGTTTGTCGCCAGTGGAAAAAATACTGCCAATGCTGATGCTCATTTGTTCAGGAACATCATATCTGTTACTAAAACTGGTCAGGAGTTCGACATTTTTACGTACGCGCTCGGCAATGATTTTGGCCTGGGCAGTATTGAGTTCGGTAAATAGCAAGCCAAAGACGTTACCTTCCAGACGCGCGAAGATGTCGTCAGGTCGGATACTTTGCTGGATAATATCGACAATTGAAACCAGAACTTTATCGCCCACATGATGCCCCCATTGAGC
>NZ_BBMY01000226.1 GCF_000759775.1 Escherichia albertii NBRC 107761 = DSM 17582 | reverse complement strand
CGCCTGCGGGTGCTCCGTCAGGGTGAACCGCCGTCCCGGCCATATCTCCGGCGAACGGCTTGCCCCGCGTGCCACTTCCGCATTATTGCGCCAGCCGTCCATCTGCCAGCGGGCAAAATTTTTGCCATGTGCATTTTTGAAACGCCCGGGGTAGTCATACACTTCATACTGCGTGCGCTGGTAATCCATATTTTCACCATCCTGGTCAAAGCGCCCCGCCCAGCCGGGACGTTTAAAGGTGTAATCCTTGACGATGGTCTGTGAGGGGCGTATCTGCGCGCTGTAGCGGAACTGGCTGATGCAGCGGGTGCTCACTTCGGTACGGGTGTTCGGGTTCCAGGGGATTTCAAAGGCGTCAGGCAGGTAGCGCACCGTGTCACACAACACCAGGCTCTGGTCGGTACTTTTCTGCGCGTGTTCCTCATAAAAGAAGATGCCTTCCTCCGCCGCCATCCGGCACAAAAACTCGTAATCGGTTTCGCCGTACTGGACACAAAATTCACGGGAAGGATGCGGCTCACTGAACAGCGGGCTCCACTCTGTCACACCGTTTTCCTTCAGGAGCGTGCCGAGGATGCTTTCGATGTCCTCATTCTGGAAGATACGGAAGTTCTGGCGCAGTCCGGCGCGCCACAGCGGCGGACAGACTTTCATGCTGTACAGCATCTGTTTTTTGTCGTTCTCCCCCAGTTCAAACCAGATCACCACGCCTTTTACCCGGCGCAGTGCGTCATTGCCCTGCCATATCGTCAGGTAGGCCATTTTTTCCAGCACCTGCGGGAAATCAAGGGAGAGAAACTGCTGGCTGACAAGGGAGAGCTCGAGGGAAAAGACTGAAGAGAGCGACTGGCTCAGATGAAAGGAAACCACCACAAAAGCGTCCGGCGGCAGGCCGTCCACTTCCAGTGTGAAACGTAATCCGGTTGACATGGCAACCTCCGGGGTTAAGGAAAAACAGACTGTTCGCTGTTAAAGCGGCTGTG
>NZ_BBMY01000227.1 GCF_000759775.1 Escherichia albertii NBRC 107761 = DSM 17582 | reverse complement strand
TTCCTGATGGCCACCGCTCCGGTGCACGGGAGTCCCGGGGGAAAGCTTTGCCCACTGTTTTAACGAGATCGCCTTCAATCTGGTTCGCGGACAATTTTCCCAGAACCCGACAGTTCTCGTTAATCGTGACGTTGTTGAGCGTCCCGGAGTTCGCATTCACGTTACCGCTGATATCGGCATTTTTCGCCGTCAGCCGCCCGTCCGGTGTCAGGGAAAATGCCGGAGGATTACCGCCGCTGGTAATGGTGGGAGCCGTCAGATATTTCAGGAACACTTCATTCATAAATATCTGATCGCCCTGACCAACAAACATCGGCTTTGTGTTGCCATTCGCAGGATTAATCATCGCAATCCTGTCTGCCGCCAGCAGCACCTGACTCTGCATTCCTGCTGGCGTATTCTCAATACCGGCACCGATACCCGCAATATAAAGGCGTCCGTCCTGCATCTGCTGCAGTTTCACGGCCCACATGCTGTTCAGGTTATTATTTGTATCAACCTGAACTTTCTGTATCTGCTGGATTGCCGCACTCTGATTTTCCAGTTTTTTATTGACGGTCTGCGTGATTTCATTGCTGACATTCGTAATGGACGTCCTGATTTCAGCCAGGTCCGGCGCAAGCTGACCGTTATCAATCTGCGTCCACAGCTCCTGGGCCAGATGTGTTTTCCCGATTTCTCCTTTGAAAAAATCCAGGTAACCTTCCGCATCATCGCTCGCCCGACCGACAGCCTCCACGAATGCCGATTTGCCAACAGTATTCACACTGCGGATATAAAAATAATAATCATGGCCCGGTTTGATATTGATACTGGCAGCTATCCAGTACAGCGCCGAGCCAAGATAGCGGGCTGCGGTTTCAACC
>NZ_BBMY01000228.1 GCF_000759775.1 Escherichia albertii NBRC 107761 = DSM 17582 | reverse complement strand
CAGCACAGGGAATCACTGGATTCATCATAGATAAGGTGTTCTGTAAAATATCGTCTAACATCTTCATGCCAAGGTTTCATAAAACCTCCTCACCCCAATAACCTAATTCAATCTTGTGACGCTCAAACCATTCCGGTTTAACTGCTGTTTTCAGTACTTCATTTGGGCCAATGGCTTTAATGAAAATATCTTTTGAGTTATGGATGTCACCGAATCCGTTTCCTTCAATCAGGAGGTCGGAGATGTAGCGAATCATTTTATCCGTGTGGTATTCAAAGGTAACGCATAGCATTAAACCCCCATTGCTAACTTGTGAATTTTGATGCTCAATAGTCGGGCAATATCAATCTTAAAGCCGTTAAGTGCCTTCAAAGTATCTAAAGCGTCCTGAGTAATTCGGGTGTGTTTACGACCTTTAGAAACTGGATATCTAAGTAAATCCGACTCAGTGACCTCTTTAGCAATTGCAAGCTGCATAACAGTCTGATGAGGCAAGTTAGTAGCTCGTTTAATTCTGGTAAGCTCGTTAAAAGCTTCCTCTGAAATACGGGTTAATGCGTGTTTATTCATTTAAAATTCCTCCAAAATATACGGGTCAAACTCAAAGTCTGGCTCACTAATCGTAAGGCTGATATTTCCCATTTCCGCATGATGATTGATTGTCTCGATAACTTTATTGCAAATGGTGGTTAAATTAGCGCAATACTTATCAGATGGTAGCTCGTGGCTAAGTCTGGTTGCTTGTCTTTGAAGATGGCTCGTCACTGTGCTTGAGTTAATCTCATCAAGGCTTCGAAGCAAATAGAAAATCTTCCGGTGATAGTTATCCCTTCCAAAGCTGCGACAAGTGCCGATTGTCAC
>NZ_BBMY01000229.1 GCF_000759775.1 Escherichia albertii NBRC 107761 = DSM 17582 | reverse complement strand
CCACCACATATTGCAATTTTTATTCTCTTTTAAAATATATTCCACGGGCGTCATTAGTGCGAGCGCCTTGTGGGGTCTTTTGCTGTTATACAGCACCAGATATTCCGCCAGCTTCTGGTTAAATAGCGCCAGATCTTCAAAGAGTAAAATCTCATTAAATTCAATAAACTGCTCTCTTAACGTCCGGTTAAAACGTTCACAGATAGCGTTCATTTTTGGCGTGTAGGGATAGGTCCAGAGGTGTTTGATAGCGGCTTCCTGCAGCGTTTTGTCGAAGTTTCCCAGGAACTCTTTTCCATTATCTGTGATTATCTGGCTGATACCGACCGGGAACAACCGGGCTGCGCGGCTGAAGAAGTGATTGACGATATCACTGTTGAGTGACGGCACAGCCAGCGCCAGCGCGTAATTGCTGCATTCGTCGATCATGGTGATGACATAGCGACGCAGTTCGCCCATTCTGAGCTCAATGGCGTCCATCCCAATGAGCTCACCTGTCTTTACCGGGCGGGAGTGCTTTGGCCTGCGGGGTTTGGCAGACCGCTTTTTGACAAGCAGTGCCTTCCCCCGCGATCCCAGACGCACAGGTATCATCCGCATTTTATCATGTGCGGCAGCGATCATTCTGCCGATGGTGGAAACACTCGGACAGGCCAGATAGCGCTGTTCGCACCAGGGCTTCAGGCGAACAAAAATCTGCTCTTTACCGAGGTTCGGCAGCTCTGTCCTGAGGCGTCGAATCTCTTTCAGCACATCGGGATGCCAGTGTTTTTTTCGTCGCACCAGAGGTGCCTTACTGTGCGGGATT
>NZ_BBMY01000230.1 GCF_000759775.1 Escherichia albertii NBRC 107761 = DSM 17582 | reverse complement strand
CGTAAGTAAAATCAGCCACCCACAGCTGGTCAGGTCGTTCTGCCACGAACTGACGGTTTACGCGGTCGCCTGCGGCAACGGCTTTCCGGCTGATGGTCGTACGGACCTTTTTACCCCGGAGAACACCGGCAAGTCCCATAACCGCCATGAGGCGCGCCACTGTACATCTGGCTACCCTGATTCCTTCCCGTAACAACTGACGCCAGACTTTACGCACACCGTATACCTGATGATTCCCATCGTATACGCGCAGTATCTCTTTCTTCAGCCAGTCATCGCGCTGCGCACGGGCACTGCGTTTATCAGGATGATGTCGCTGTTGCTGACAGTGGTAATACGTTGACGGGGCAATATGTAGTTCACTGCATACCGGTCCGACCCCGTACAGCTTACGCAGCTTATCCAGCAGTGGCATCACTTTTTCCAGAGGCGGTCGAACTCCGCCTTCGCAAAATAAGCGGAAGCCTGGCGAAGGATATCGTTACTGCGGCGCAGTTCACGATTTTCACGTTCCAGCTCTTTCAGACGCTGACGTTCAGCGGTGGTGAGCCCGCCATCACCGCCTCCGGTATCCCGCTCATGCTGGCGTACCCAGACACGCAGAGTCTCCGGTGTACAGCCAATCTTTGGGGCAATGGAACAAATTGCCGCCCACTGTGAGTCATATTCGCCCTGACTTTCCAGAACCATACGAATCGCCCTCTGACGGACTTCGGGGGAAAAACGAGTATTTTTAGTCATCCTGTTTACCTCTTTCTCAGGGAGTTTAGTCTCCAGGATTCCCGGGGCGGTTC
>NZ_BBMY01000231.1 GCF_000759775.1 Escherichia albertii NBRC 107761 = DSM 17582 | reverse complement strand
CCGTCGCCGTATTAGGAAGCGGTGTGTTTAACAGGCGTGCATTCTCCAGCGCCAGATTCAGATCCTTTTGATGCAGGCTAATACGAAAACCGGGTTCAAATGTTCCTTTGATCATCCGCTCACCGTGAACTTCCAACACACGAGAGGAAGCGAAACCGCCCATCAGAGCTTCACGTACACGAGCGGGATCGGCACCTGATTTACTGGCAAATAGCAGGGCTTCAGCTACCGCTTCAATATTCAATGCGACAATGATTTGGTTAGCGACTTTACACGTTTGACCATCGCCTACATTACCGACCAGGGTGATATTTTTGCCCATCAATTCCAGAATTGGTTTGATTTGCAAATACACGTCTTCAGGCCCGCCGACCATAATGGAAAGCGTTCCGGCTTTTGCACCTACTTCGCCACCAGAGACTGGCGCATCAATATATTCCGCACCTGTTGCGATAATACGTTGCGCAAATACTTTTGTGGCGGCCGGAGAAATTGAACTCATATCGATGACAATTTTCCCGTGGCTTAAACCGTGTATTACGCCATACCGGGAATGAAAAAAAACATCCTCAACATGAGGTGTGTCAGGAAGCATGGTGATGACAATCTCACATTTCTGCGTGACTTCATGGGGAGTGGCACAAACAATGCCATGCTCCCCAATAAGTTCTTGCGGTGCGGGTTCGAAATGTGTCGAAAAATAGAGAGTATGTCCGGCTTGTTGTAAATTATAAGCCATTGGTGGTAATGCTGCCAACTTACTGATTTAGTGTATG
>NZ_BBMY01000232.1 GCF_000759775.1 Escherichia albertii NBRC 107761 = DSM 17582 | reverse complement strand
CCTCATACACGGTGATGGTCCCGGCATGTGACGGCGGGAAGCCCTCCACCAACAGAATGACGCTGTACTGACCGTACTCAACGTCCATGCTGTAACGACCGGCTTCATCCGGATTTTCAGAGGCCACCGTGTTCACCACCACCGTGCTGCTGGTCCGTCTGGCTTTCAGTTGAATGGTGCAGTTCTCTACCGGTTTTCCTGTGCCATCTTTAAGCACGCCAGAAATTTTTACTGTCATACTTTTCCACCAATAAAAAAAGCCCGCAGCAGTGACGCCACGGGCTTCAGGACAGTGTAACTTTACGTTTCCTCAAACGCAGTTCACCCCATAAGGTGGATGAACCTGCGTATCATAACAATATTTACAGAAGATAAATCGGCGTCTGTTGTCAGAAACGGTATCCGATACCAACAATAAATGCATCCGTTCGCCAGTCGCCACTACCGGAACCTTCATAAGCAAGGTCAATGGTCACGGATTCGGTCGGGTTAAACTGCACGCCAGCCCCCCACGCCAGAGACGTGTTGCTGTGGCGACCGTCATCACTTCCGGTCAGCACATCGTGCGTTTTCCCCTTGTTGTCAGTTACGCGGA
>NZ_BBMY01000233.1 GCF_000759775.1 Escherichia albertii NBRC 107761 = DSM 17582 | reverse complement strand
GGGCTGCCCGGATAGGGAATCGATAACTGCTCTCCCATTTTATCCTCTTCAAGCTGGTGCTTTATGTAATCCTGTATCTTCGCCGTGTTCTTACCCACCGTATCGACGTAGTACCCTCTGCACCAGAACTCCCTGTTCCTGTATTTGAATTTCAAATCCCCAAACTGCTCGTAAAGCATCAGACTGCTTTTCCCTTTCAGATATCCCATAAAGCCGGATACGCTCATTTTGGGCGGGATCTCCACAAGCATATGGATATGATCTGCACAGCATTCAGCTTCCAGAATCCGTACGCTTTTCCACTCACACAGCTTTCTCAAAATACTGCCTATTGCTCTACGCTTCTCTCTGTAGAACACCTGTCTTCGGTATTTTGGCGCAAAAACTATGTGATATTTACAGTTCCATCGGGTGTGCGCTAAGCTCTTTTCGTTCCCCATTGGGACCCCCTTTTGATTTCTTGTTTGACACTTGCAGTTGCCAGACCGCAAGGTGTTTTAACAAATCAAAAGGGGTTTTAATAACTGGCTCAAAGCTGAAAGCTTTCCAGAACCCCCAGCCTAGCTGGGGGTTTTCTGTGC
>NZ_BBMY01000234.1 GCF_000759775.1 Escherichia albertii NBRC 107761 = DSM 17582 | reverse complement strand
AATTAGCCCCTCAGGTCCTTCCTTGTTCAGTAACTGACGCCACCAGTAAAGCGTGCGGCAGGACACGCCAAAGGCTTCAGAAGCTGCAGAAATACCGTGTTTATCCCAGAAGTGCAGAGCCTTCATTCTCATTGTTGCTATATCAGCCATCACTGAAAGCCTCAACGCATAATCGGCCGTTTGGTAGTACTTAGGATAGCCAACCATCAGATGCTGCATTTGCATAGTGCAATCTCCCCTTACTTATCCGGAGGCAATTGCAATATCTCTGTGAACTTACACACCAGACTAATGCAAAAACCCGCCGAAGCGGGTTAAGTGCGGGTGCGTTGAGGATGCCTGGCACATCAGAGGTGGCGGGAGATTACTCCCCCGCCGGGTCTCTTACTCCTCAGGTTCGTAAGCTGTGAAGACAGCGACCTCCGTCTGGCCGGTTCGGATTCGTACCTCGCAGAGGTCTTTCCTCGTTACCAGTGCCGTCACTATGACGGTTAAACAGATGACGATCAGGGCGATTAACATCGCCTTTTGCTGCTTCATAGCCTGCTTCTCC
>NZ_BBMY01000235.1 GCF_000759775.1 Escherichia albertii NBRC 107761 = DSM 17582 | reverse complement strand
TAGGCGTTTGGCCACATCAGGTAGAGGCCGATGTAAAGCGTTTTTTTCTATACTTGACTGAGTATAAGATGTGGAACGTTGAAGTCCTGATTCCGTATAAGAATTTTTTACCTTAAAAATAGTTGTTGCACTGGCAGGACTGTTGCTGGGAGAAAGAGGTGAGCTGGTTTTTACCGTGTTAGGTGTGCTTTTGTGCTGTGAGGCAGTGAAGCTACTGTTACGCGTAACACTTGATATACTGCGAGGAATGCTGGAAAAAAAAGAATTAATGCTATTTATCATATAGATAACCTTATAAGAACTTTATGTGATAGTCTAATTTATCCGTTTGCATGAAATCTACCTTTTGTGAAATTCTCGTCAATATTTTACTCAAAATGATCGGCTGTAGGAATAAACTATTTGATATTATTGCGTTTTTAGAGTTGTTTTCAATCAGCTATAGATAGGGCTTGGCGCCAGAATGGAGAATATTTAACGAGAAATAGAAGCTTTGTATCAGACGGGCTTCCCTGAATAGAGAAGTTAAATAATCAGGATGAT